>WJLY01000315.1 GCA_014728245.1 Candidatus Effluviviaceae Genus IV sp. | reverse complement strand
CCCATTCTCGTCGCGTAGGGGATTCCTCCCCTGAGCTCAGCGATCGGGAGCGCGGATATGACGAACGCCACAAGCTCGTGGGGCAGGCCGCCCAGCGCGTGCAAGAGATCGTGGAGCATCGATTCGCTTCCTCCGGGTCGTGAATTCCCGCCCGGCGCGTTGCCGGATGTTCGCGGCGCGCGCTATTCGGTCTCCCACCCCTCGCGTCCCACCAGCGGCACGAACACGCAGCCGCCCGACCCGCGTATCGTCGTCCGGCCGTGCTCCTTCACCACCACCTTGAGCTCCTGCATGCCCTGCGTCCCGACGGGTATGACCATGACACCGGGGTCCTTGAGCTGTTCCAGAAGGCTCTCCGGTACCGTCGGCGACCCGGCGGTGACGATGATCCGGTCGAAAGGCGCGTACTCCGACCATCCCACTGTGCCGTCTCCGACCATCACTGCCACGTTCGAGATGCCGAGGCCCTCCAGGGTCCGGCGGGCTCTGTCCGCCAGCGCCCGCATGCGCTCGATCGAGAAGACCTGTTCCGCCAGCCTGGCCAGTATGGCCGTCTGGTAGCCGGAACCCGTTCCGATTTCGAGCACACGTTCGTCGCCGTGGAGCTCCAGAGCCTGTGTCATGAGGGCGACCATGTAAGGTTGGGATATCGTCTGGCCCTCCCCGATCGGCATCGCGTGGTCGCCGTAGGCCGACTGCTCCATTCCGGGCCCTACGAAGGCGTGTCTCGGGACGCTCTTCATCGCCTCGAGCACCCGCTCGTCCGCGATGCCTCTCGGTCTGAGCTGCGTTTCAACCATCCTCTCGGCCAGTCTCTCCCAGTCCTGCAAGGCTACTCCTTCCGCTTCGTGGACCCGGCCACGCCTTCCAGGGGCCAACGTGAGACGGACTGCATGGTCGCGTAGTCCGTCAGGTCCAGGTGGATAGGCGTAAGCGCCACGTTCCCTCTGTTAAGGGCTGCGATATCGGTGTCGTGCTGCTCCTTCCAGTTGGAGGAGCTCCCGCCGATCCAGTAGTAGGTGCGGCCTCTGGGATCGACGGCGGGCACGATCGAGTCCTCGTACACCTGCTTGCCCAGCCTCGCGACCTCGATCCCGTCGATCTCCTCTTCCGGCAGGTTGGGCACGTTCACGTTGAGGAGTGTACCGCCGGGAAGCCCGTTATCGAGGATCAGCCTGGTGAGCCTTCCCGCGACGCGCGCGGCGCAGGCGTAGTCGTACTCGCCGTCCTCGCCGTGCCCGAGCGACACGGCCATGGCGGGGACACCGAGTATCGTGGCCTCCATGGCGGCGGCGACCGTGCCGGAGTAGGTGACGTCGTTTCCCACGTTCGGGCCACGGTTGATACCCGACACGACGACGTGTGGCCGTTCGTGGAGCAGGTTCTCGATCGCCAGGAGGACGCAGTCGGTCGGCGTTCCCGCGACGCCGATCACGTCGTCCGCGAGGTAGTCCGCCCTGAGCGGGACATCTACGGTCAGGGAGTGGCTCGCGGCGCTCCTCTCTCTGTCCGGGGCGACGACGGTCACGTCGCCAACCTTCCGCAGCTCGGAAGCGAGCGCGGCGATCCCGGGCGCTCGCACTCCATCGTCGTTGCTGACCAGGAGTCTCGGTTTCGGCATCTCCGCCTCTCAACTCATGGCGCGCCCCGTTCGCCGGTCGAAACGCGCGCATCGACTAGCGCCAGAAGAGGCTCCTGACCACGAGCCCCACGAAGCGCAGCGTGTCGACGAAAGGATCTATGTGGCTCACCGAGTCGTGGTAGATGGACGCGATCGGGATCGAGCCGATCCGGTATCCGCGCCGGCCTGCCCTTATCAGGATCTCGGACTCGGTGTCGTACTTGCTGGTGACAAGACTTCCGGTCACGTCGGCGAGCACCTCGATGCCGTGTATCCGAAAGCCGCTCTGGCTGTCGAGGATCGTCTGCCGGGCCAGGCGGGATACGATCCTTGAAGTCGTTCGATTCGTCCAGATCCTGAGTCCCGGCATGTCTCCCACCGCGTGCATCCTGGAGCCGACGACGATGTCCTCGTCACCGCTTTTCAGTGCCTCCACGAAGTCCGGTATGGAGGCCGGGTCGTGCTGGCCGTCGCCGTCCATGGTCACGACGGCGTCGTATCCGTTTTCTACAGCGTACTCGAATCCGGTTCTGAGCGCCTCGCCCTTGCCCATGTTCACCGGATGCGTGATCACCGTCGCGCCCGCCTTAGCCGCCTCGTCTCCCGTGTTGTCGCTGGAACCGTCGTCGACGACGAGAGCGTCCAGATCCAGCTCCAGCGCGAGCACACTCCGGACGACGTCTCCCACGGCGCCCTCGAGGTTCTTGCAGGGGATGATCACCAGGGTTCTCATCTGACTCATTCGTCTTCTTCTGCCGGGTCGTCTCGCCGCCCGCGCAGCCTGCTCTCCGTCTCCTCCAGCCTCTCTCTGTCGGCCTGAAGCCGACGGCGATGCTCCTCCATCCTCTCGCGGCGGGCGTCCATCTTCTTGATGCGCGCGTCTATCCTGTCCTTCCGCGCCCGTATGCGCTCCTCGCGGAGGCGGAGGCGGTCTTCCCTCGTGTTCTCCCAGATCGGGCGGAACACGTACCACTGTTCCGGGTATCTCCTTATGTGTTTCTCGAAGACCCTGAGACAACGCGCCACGCAGTCGCGGACATCGGCGTCGAAGTCATCAGTGACCCTGGGCTCGACTATCTCGTCGGTCACGATCTCGTACTTCCCGTCCTCGTTCATGACCAGAAAGCCCGGCAGTATCGGGACGCCGAACTTCCGGGCCAGCACTGCGTGTCCGTCGGGCACGAGCGCGGGTTTGCCGAAATACTCCATGCGTATGCCCTGGCCGGTGACCGCTCTGTCGCCCGCGATCGCCAGAAGCCGCTTCTGGCGGAGAGCCCTCATGCACTTCTGGAACTCCGAGACCGAGACAAGCCGCAGGCCCTTTTCCTTCCGGCGCTCGTTGAAGAAGCTCGTCACCAGGGGGCTCGGGTGCGCGTCTACCAGGACGGTCAGGGGGATGCCCATCAGGCTGCCTATTACGGCCGCCATCTCCCAGTTGCCCAGATGGGCCGTCAGAAAGATGACCGGGCCTCTCTCCCCCGCCAGCTCCCTGATGCGCCCATATGTCTCCACGCTCTCCGGCGTTACGAGGCTCTCGACGTTCCCGCGGTCCAGGTGAGGCAGCCACAGAAATTCGAGCACGAACGCGCCGAAGTTGCCGTAGATCCTGGTCCGGAGGCGCCTGAGCTCGCGCGGAGACATGCGGTCGCCGAACGCGATCTTCAGGTTGCGATAGAGCGTGCGTCTGTTGCGTCGCTGGAAGACCCCTATGAATCTGCCCACCGCGGCCGCGTAGCGCCGTGCGGTGGGCAGATTGAGCCGCAACGCCAGAAACGCTCCCAGCCTGTAGATAGCGTAGGCGAACATCTGCGTTCGTTTCCGGCCTCGCGGCTTGGTTCGATGTGGTCGGGGCGACTGGATTCGAACCAGCGACCCCTAGCCCCCCATGCTAGTGCGCTACCGGACTGCGCCACGCCCCGACAACTCCAGAATCTAGCATAGCGCCGGGTCGGGCACAAGCTCAATCACGGTCCGGGCGTGCCGCTTGACGCCCGGTCACGGCGGCGGGCCGGAACACGTCGGGCCGCCGGTCCCGCGTGAATCGGTCTTTGTCAGAGCCCGGCGGTCTCCGGCTTCGGGTCCCTCATCATGAGTTCGGCGATCGCCTCGCAGGGGTCCTTCTCCTCGAAGAGGACCTCATGCATCTGCTCGGTTATAGGCATCTCCACGCCGTGTCTCTCGGCCAGGGCGACGGCGCTGCGCGTCGTGCGCACTCCCTCAGCCACCATCACCATCGTGGAGAGAATCTCCTCGAGCGATCTGCCCGATGCGATCTGCTCGCCGACGTGCCGGTTCCGGCTGTGGCTCGAGATGCACGTGGTGATGAGGTCTCCCATTCCGGATAGGCCGGCGAACGTGGCCGGCTCTCCGCCCATCGCGACGCCCAGCCTCGTCATCTCGGCGAGTCCGCGCGTTATGAGGGCGCCCTTCGTGTTGTCGCCGTAGCCGAGCCCGTCGCAGATGCCGGCGGCGATCGCTATCACGTTCTTGAGCGAGACGCCCAGCTCGACGCCGACTAGGTCGGTGTTCGTGTAGACCCTGAACCGGTCGGTCATGAAGAGATCTCGCGCGTCAACGGCCGTCTCCTCGCGGACGGCGGCGGCCACCACGACGGTCGGCAGTCCGCGGCTCACCTCCTCGGCATGGCTCGGCCCCACTAGCGAGGCTATGCGGGCTGCGTCGGGCCTTTCCAGCTCCTGCGAGAGGACCTCGGACATCCGCCGGAGGGTGCCGTTCTCGATTCCCTTGGCGACGTTGACGACCAGCGCATCAGGCGTTACGTATTCCCTGGATCGGGCGGCGACCTCCCGTACGGTGTGCGAGGGAACGGCGAACACCACGGCCTCTCTTCCGGCGATCGCCTCCCTGATGTCGCTCGTGATCCCGACCTCCGCGGGGACCTCGACCCCCGGAAGGAACTTCCGGTTCTCGCCGTCTCTGCGCACCGCTTCGGCCTGCTCAGCGTCGAACTCCCAGAGCGCTACGTCGTGACCGTTCTCCAGAAGAAGGATCCCGAGCGCCGTGCCCCAGCTCCCGGCGCCCAGAACGGCGACCTCGGTCATCAGCTCTTCTCCCTCGTGAAGCTGAACTTGTTCTCTGTGCCCACAACCAGGCGGCGGATGTTCGGTCTGTGCCTCGCGACGACGAAGATCGCCACGACGGCGGCAACGGCGATGAGCGGCAACGGTTGCGGGATGTTCCGGAGCCGCGTCTCGATGAGCACCGCGAACGGAAGCGCGGCCGCCGCTGCGATCGACCCGACGGACACGTAGCGCGTCAGGAGGACGAGAGCCAGCCACAATCCCACGCACGCGGCGGCGGCCAGCGGCGCCATCGCCAGGAATACCCCGCAGGCGGTGGCCACGCCCTTGCCCCCGCGGAATCCCGCGAACACGGGGGCTATGTGTCCCGCAATGGCGGCCAGCCCGCAGGCGAGCCTGATGCCGCCGGGGCCGAGCTGCGCGGCCGCCCCCGGCAGCGCGGCGACCGCCAGTACCGCCAGCGCTCCCTTGGCGACGTCGACTGCGAGCACCGGAACGCCGATCGAGGGCCCTAGAACGCGCAGCGCGTTGGTTGCCCCCAGGTTGCCGCTACCCTTCTTCCTGAGGTCGACTCCCCTGATCCTGCCGGCGATCGCCGCGGTCGGTATCGACCCCAGGAGGTAAGAGATGGCTATCGCAGCTATTGCCGTCACGTCGGGACACTCTCCCCGTTGGACTCGGACGCCGCCTCGCGCGGAAACCGCGGCGCCGCTTCGCGCCCGATTCGTAGACCTCCCGCCGCGTCTGGACTCGCGCGCGACCGGGCCGGGTCAATGACCTCTGCGCCGCCTCGCGGAAATGCGGATCGGCGTACCGACGAAACCATACTCCTCGCGTAGCTGGTTTGCAAGATAGCGTCTGTACGGCCGGTCTATCGCCTCGAGGTCCTTGACGAAGACCACAAACGTCGGCGGACGAACCGCCGTCTGAGTCGCGTAGAGAATGCTGGATCGCCGTCCACCGCGCGGCGGCCGCCGGTCGGCCGCGCGGGCTATGAACTCGGTGACCTCGTGCGTTGGTATCCGCGTCGACGCCTGGTCGTAGACGTCGGCCGAAAGCTCCAGCAGCCGATCCGCGCGCTGGCCCGTCAGCGCGGAGATCTGGATTACGGGCGCGTAGCGGGCGAACGGCAGAGCGTCGTACGCCGCCCGCACGAACTCCCCCGCCGTCGTGTTGTCTTTCTCGATCAGGTCCCACTTGTTGAAGGCGATGATCAGGCACTTCCCCTCGCGGTCGGCGAAGCCGGCTATCCGGGCGTCTTGGGCGACCACGCCCTCGACGGCGTCGACGACCAGAACGACCACGTCTGAGCGCTCGATGCTCGACAGCGCGCGCATGGCGCTGTACATCTCGACTCCTCGTCCGATCCTCGATTTGCGGCGTAGCCCTGCGGTGTCGACGAGAACGAACCTCCGCTCGAAGCGCGTGAGCACGGTGTCGATCGCATCCCGCGTCGTGCCCGGGGTCTCATCGACGATCGTGACGGCCGATCCCGCAAGCCTGTTCGTGAGGGACGATTTCCCTACGTTGGGCCTGCCGACGATCGCGACCTGGATGCCCGGTTCTGCCCGCGGCGCCGCGGAAGGCCTCACCAGCTCGAGGATGGAGTCCAGCAGGTCGCCCGATCCTCTTCCGTGGAGCGCCGACACGGGGCGCGGCTCTCCCAGACCCAGCCGGTGGAACTCGTGTACGTCGTTCTCGTGTCCGGTCGTGTCGACCTTGTTCACCGCCAGCACGACGGGTTTCCCCGAGCGCCTGAGCCTGCGCGCTATGTCCTCGTCCACGGCGGTGGGACCGGTTTCGCGGTCGACGACGAAGACGATCCCGTCCGCCTCGTCTATGGCCGCCTCGGCCTGGACCCTCACCATGCCCGAGAGCCCCTCCTGGTCCCGAGGCACAAGTCCCCCGGTGTCGACGAGCAGGAAGTGCTGTCCGGACCATTCCGTCTCAAGATAGTTCCTGTCTCTTGTGACGCCCGACATGTCGTCGACGACCGCCTTGCGCGTGCCCGTGAGGCGGTTGAACAGCATCGATTTCCCGACGTTGGGCCGGCCTATGATGGCTATGATCGGGAGCCTGGTCTCCGGGCTCTCGTTCATCGGGGAGTCCCTCCCTCCGGGCGGGCGCCGTCCGCCGGGCTCGCCACGTGTTCGATGAGCGCGTCTATGACATCGCGGGACGCGCGCACGCAGTTCGCTCCGGCCAGCGCGGCCACGTCATCGACGGTCATGCCGTCGAGCGTGACCCCGTCCGCGTTCAGAGCCTCCGCCGGAAGGAGCGCCAGGTCGGTCCTCTCGCCCGCCGCGAGAGCCGAGGCCATGTCGCGTCCGGCGAGGAGGCCCGCCACCGTCACTGTCGGCCCGAAGAGGTTGTTCTCGACCTCCAGGACCTTTGCCTCGATCGGCCCCGCACGGGCGAGCGCGGGCACGACCAGGCGAGAGAGAAAGGGCGCGGCCGAGCTGCCCGTTGCGATCGTCACCGTGAGGCGCTCCGGCGCGCGGTCGCCCAGCTCGGCCAGGCACCGCTCGAGGGCGGGCGTGCGCGCGGCAAATTCCCTCTCGAAGGACCTGATGAGCCCGACGCCGTTCTCGAGCTGGGGGAAGTCCTCGTAGGCTTCGGCCGGCGGGCAGGTGCGTCCCGCCCCGCGGTAAAGCTCGTCGGACGCGAAGACGACTCTGGAGCCGCGTTCGCGCAGCAGGCCTTCCTGGCGGCCCTCCACCTCCTCGATGATCGATGACGCCAGTGCCGCGTCGACCGGCTCGAGCGGGGTCAGGCCTTCCCGGTGCGCCGTGAGGCCGACGGGCACGACGGCTACCGAAGAAACGGCTCTCATGGCGGCGACGTCGTCCAGCGTCTTCGAGAGGACGTCCCCGTCGTTCATGCCCGGGACTACGACGATCTGCGTGTGCAACTCGATGCCGCTGTCTGCAAGGCGTTGGAGGGACTCCATTATGGGCGGCGCGCCGGGGTTTCCAAGGAGCTTCCGGCGAACGTCATCGTCGGAAGCGTGAACCGACACGTAGAGCGGTGAGAGCCGCTGCCGCGCGATCCTGCCGTAATCCGCTTCCGAAAGATTGGTGAGCGTGATGTAGTTCCCGAACGCGAACGAGAGCCGGTAGTCCTCGTCCTTGAACGAGAGGCCGGCACGGAGGCCGGGCGGGAGCTGGTCCACGAAGCAGAAGACGCAGCGGTTCGAACACGAGCGGTACCGGTCCTCCTCCAGCGTGAAGCCCAGCGACCCGGGATGCGCCGCCGGGAGCTCACGCGTGAAGATCCCGCCGCTCCGCTCGATCGTGAACGTCGTCTCTTCGGCGTCCGAGGAGCCAAGGGCGTACGCAACGTCGAGCGAGTCGGAGACCGCCACGTCGCCGATCCTGACGAGTGAGTCGCCCGCGCGAAAACCGGCCTTGCGAGCGGCCGATCTCTCTTCGACGTGGACGATGCGCATCCTCTCTCTCCGTCTCTTCCGGCCGGGGTCGCCGCGGCCGCGCCGCGCGCCAAAACGGGCCCTGTTGCGGCCTGTTACGCCGCCGTCGGGCCCGCTGGCACTCTCCATGGAGCGGGCAACGGGACTCGAACCCGCGACTCTCAGCTTGGGAAGCTGATACTCTACCAACTGAGTTATGCCCGCTCGCCGGTCTGTTCTCGTTCGACCCTTATCTAATACATGCCTTGTGGGCCTCTGTCAAGCCGTTTCGCCCCGCTCCTTGGGCCTTCCCGGGCATCATCCGTCAGCGATCCGGGCCGCCGCCTCGTCCGGGCCGGTCTCCGCCAGATCGATCCAGGTGACGTCGGGCACCGACGAGAACCACGTCATCTGGCGCTTGGCGTAGCGCCTGGTGTTGCGCTTCACGAGTTCGACGGCCGCTTCGAGGTCGGATGTCCCTCCCGCGGCGACCGGGAGCAGCTCTCTGTAGCCTACCGCGGTCGCGCCCGGCATCTCGGCCGAGAGACGGCCCGACCGGAGGAGCTCTCTGATCTCGTCGAGCAGTCCCTCCTCGATCATCCGGTCGACCCTCTGCTCGATGCGGGCGTAGAGCTGGTCGCGGGGCATCGTCAGGCCGAAGTAGCGCGGCGCGAACGCCGGCTTCCGAGGTCTTCGCGTCTGCCACGACGAGAGCGTTTCGCCGGTCGAGATGTAGACCTCGAGAGCCCGAACGACTCTCGCGCCGTCGTTGGGATGCAGCCTTCCGGCCGCCCCGGGGTCGATCCTCCGAAGCTCCTCGTGCAGCGCGGACGAGCCCTCGCTGGCGAGCCGTTCTTCCAGGCGGTCCCGCACCTCCTCGTTCCGGCCGGGCCCCTCGAACAGGCCCTCGAAGAGAGACCGGATGTAGAAGCCGGTGCCGCCCACGACGATCGGCTCAACACCGGAAGCCAGGAGCTTCCAGGCGACGTCCTCGGCGTCGGAGGCGAACCTGACGGCGTCATACGTCTCCCATGGATCGACGATGTCCACGAGGTGGTGGGCCGCGGCCTCCCGCTCTTCGGGCGTCGGTTTCGCCGTGCCGACGTCCATCCCCCGGTAGATCTGTCGGGAGTCGGCCGAGATGATCTCGCCGCCGATCCGCGAGGCGACCGAGACGCCGACCGACGTCTTGCCTATCCCCGTGGGGCCGACGATAGTGAGAAGATGGCGGAGCGCCATCAGGTCCGTCCGAAGCGCTTGTCCAGCTCGGCGCTCGTCATGCGAAGGAACGTGGGTCTTCCGTGAGGACACGAGTACGGCAGCTCGGTGGCGAAGAGCTGGTCGACGAGCGACCTCATCTCCTCCTCGCGCAGCCTGTCTCCAGCCTTGATGGCGGCCTTGCATGCATAGGTGGTCGCGATCGACTCGGCCAGGTCGTGAAGGCTCCTGCGCCCCGACGGCAGGTCGCCCAGGATGTCCCGCAGCACCTCCTCGGTCGGCCATCTGGTGAAGGCCGCCGGAACCGCTTCGAGGAGAACCGTGTTGCCGGACATCTCGCGCGCGGAGAAGCCGAGTCTCTCAAGGAGCGGCCGGATCTCGTCGAACGTCTCCCTGTCTGCCGGCGACAGCTCGACGGCCGCGGGGAACAGCAGCTGCTGAGAAGGGCCCGAGTCGGCGGTCCCCAGAAGCCTGCCCCTCGCCTTCTCGTAGAGGATGCGCTCGTGCGCGGCGTGCTGATCGATCACGAGCACGCCCTCGCGCGTCTGCACGAAGACGTACATGTTGTGCAGCTGCCAGAACTTCACCGCCCGGCCGCCCTCGTCGGGCGGGCTCATCGCCTCATCCGCGGCGACGCGCGGCTTCGAAGCGATCGGCTCGCCGGGAGCCGCGACGGGATCGCTCCCCACTCGCGCGGGCACGCGTTCATCGAGCGCCGCCCCGGCCCCGCCCGGCGTTCGCCCGGACCCGCGACCGCTCGCGGGCCCGCTCTCCTTCTCGCGCAGCCTGCCCGCTAGCTCCAGTTGCTCTCCGGAAGGCGGGCCCGCGCCGCGGCCGGACCCGTAGGTCTGCGACTCCGGCCCGCCCGTCGCCATGGAGAGCGAAGGCGCCGTGTCGAGCGACATGAGGGCGTTGCGGACCGCCTCCTCCACGGCTCCGAAGGCCTGCTGCGAACTGCCGAAGCGCACCTCCCGCTTCGTAGGGTGCACGTTCACGTCGACGAGCCGGCCGTCGACCTCGAGGAAGAGAAACAGGACCGGATGCCGCTTGCGGGGAAGCAGTTCGCCGTATCCCGACCGCACCGCCGCCGAGACCAGCCTGCTGCGGACCGGCCTGCCGTTGACGGCCAGGACCTGCACGGCGCCGCGCTGCCTGGCGATCGATGGTTTTCCGGTCAGGCCGCTGACCGCGTACGGGCCGGATTCGTGCGAGACGGGAACCAGGTCCCTGGCGAGCCCGGCCCCCATCACCCCGGCGACGCGCTCGCGCAGCCTGTCGGTCTTCAAGAGTCCCATGACCAGCTTGCCGTTGACGGACACGTCGAACCGGACGTCCGGCCTCAAGACGGCGTACTCGGTCAGAAGGTCCATGATGCGCTTGGTCTCCACTCTGTCGCTGCGGAGGAACTTCCGCCGTGCCGGCGTGTTGAAGAAGAGCGAGGAGACCTCCACCGTCGTCCCCGCCGCGCGTCCGGCCGGGCGGACGTCGCGTATTTCGCCGCCGACGAGCGTGACCTCCGTGCCCTCGGCGCTTCCTTCCTCGCAGGTCAGGAGTCTCATGCGGGACACGGAGGCGATCGACGGCAGAGCCTCGCCCCTGAATCCGAGGGTGGATACGCCGGTGAGGTCCGACTCGCTCCGCAGCTTGCTCGTCGCGAAACGATCGAACGCGTTGACCGCGTCGTCGGCGTTCATGCCCGAGCCGTTGTCGACCACGCGAACCAGGTCGCTCCCTCCGCCTTTTATGTCGACCGCTATCTCGTCGGCGCCTGCGTCGAGCGCGTTCTCCAGAAGCTCCTTGACGACGGAGTGAGGCGCCTCGACGACCTCTCCGGCCGCGATCCTGTTCTGGACGTCCTCCGATAGGATCCGTATCCTGCTCGCCAATCGACCTCTCCTCAGGCTCGGGGTCCCGCCCGCCAGGGCTCCTTCCCCACGGTAGTGGCGGGCAGGGACCCCTCGCGCCTGCTCACGTCATGCCGCGGCCGGCCTTTTGCTCACGCTTCGCCGCGGTCCGTTCTCTTCTTGAGATCCGCCAGCTTACCAAGCGCGTCAAGCGGAGTCATCCTGTCCACGTCGAGTTCCGCTATCTCCCGCTCGATCTCGGAGGGCTCCCGCTCGAAAAGCTGAAGCTGCGGGCCGGCGTCTCCGAGCGGGCCGTGCGAGCCCTCCGCCAGCCTGGGCAGCGACTCCTCCGTGTATCTGGCGCTCTCGAGGTTGTCCAGTATCTCCCGCGCGCGGACGATCACGTCGTCGGGGATCCCGGCGAGCTTCGCCACCTCTATTCCGTAGCTCTGGTCGGCGCAGCCCGGAGCGACCTTGCGGAGGAACGCTATCGAGTCGCCGGTCTCGCGCACGAGAATGTTCATGTTGCGTACCCGCGCGAGCACGTCGGCCAGCTCCGTGAGCTCGTGGTAGTGCGTGGCGAACATCGTCCGGGGCCTGACGTTCTCGTTGTCGTGCAGGTACTCGGTCACCGACCACGCCAGCGACAGCCCGTCGAACGTGCTCGTGCCGCGCCCGATCTCGTCGAGCACGATGAGGCTGCGAGAGGTAGCGTTGCGCAGGATGTTCGCCGTTTCGCTCATCTCGACGAGGAACGTGCTCCTCCCCCGCGCGAGCGCGTCGGTCGCGCCGATGCGGGTGAAGACCCTGTCGACGAAGCCTATCCTGGCCGAGTCGGCCGGAACGAACGACCCCAGCTGGGCCATTATGACGATGAGCGCGGTCTGGCGCAGGTAGGTCGACTTCCCCGCCATGTTAGGCCCCGTCAGGAGGATGATCTGGCTTTCCTCGAGGTCGAGGCGGACGTCGTTCGGGACGAACGTCTCGTCCCTCAAGAGACGCTCCACCACCGGGTGTCGGCCGCCGCTTACGTCCAGGACGTCGCTTCGGTCGACCTGCGGGCGGACGTACCTGTTCCCTGCCGCGGTTTCGGCGAGGCTCGAGAGGACGTCGAGCTCGGCGAGCGCGGCGGCCGCCCCCTGTAGCGCGATGGCGCTCTCCGCAACGCGCGCGCGGACGCGGTCGAAGATCTCGGCCTCCAGACGCTCCATGTCCTCTTCGGCCGTGAGAATCTTCCCTTCCCGCTCCTTGAGTTCCGGCGTGACGTAGCGCTCCGCGTTCACGAGCGTCTGTTTTCGCACGTAGTCGTCGGGAACGCGCTCCACGTTCGCCTTCGTCACTTCGATGTAGTAGCCGAAGACCTTATTGTACCCCACCTTGAGGTTCGAGATCCCCGTCCGCTCGCGTTCCGTCGACTGGAGCCTGGAGATCCAGCTCTTCCCGTCCCTCGCTATGCCGCGCAGCTCGTCGAGCTCCGCGTCGTACCCCGCTCTGACCACCCCGCCCGTTTTGACCGCGACCGGAGGGTTGTCGACTATGGCCTCCCGGAGGAACCGGGCTTCGGAGCTGAGGTCGGGGATCGAGTCGGCCAGCGAGCGCACCGAGCCGGACTCGAACGCGGTGAGCGTCCCGCGGATCGCCGGCAAGAGCTCCAGAGAGCTCCTCAGCGCCCCCATATCCCTCGGGGTAGCGTGTCCGCTGGCCGCCCTGGCCACTACGCGCGGGACGTCGCACAGCTCTCCCAGCTCCGAGCGGAGCGCTTCGCGTTCCGTCCTGAGGAAGTCCTCCACCGCGTCGTGGCGCTCGCGGATCGCGTCCGTGTCCACTAGCGGATAGAGTATCCACTCGCGCAGCAGCCTCGCTCCCATAGGCGTCACGGTTCGGTCGAGGACCGCCAGCAGCGTCGCTTCGGGGAGCCCGTGCTCGAGCGGCTCGATGAGCTCCAGATTGCGCTGCGTCGTTTCGTCGAGGATCATGCGATCCGACTCGAGCACCGCCCGGACCGACGTGACCTGGTCCAGGTCGCGCTTCTTCAGGTCGCGGAGGTACCTGAGCGCAGCGCCGCCCGCGGCCACTCCGGCGTCCAGCCCGGCGACCCCGAACCCGTCGAGATTGGCTACGGAGAAGTGCTCGCACAGCGTCCGCCGCGCTTCCTCGGATGAGAATTCCCACTCGGGGACCCCGGTGACCGTCACCCCCGAAAGCTCCGAGAGCGCGCTCCGCAGAGGCTCGCGCCCCGGAGCGTCTTCCGGCACGAGCAGTTCGGCCGCGTCCGAGCGCAGTATCTCTCTCCGAAGCTCGTCCGGCGAAGCCTCGGTTATCTGGAACTCGCCGGTCGACAGGTCGATGCGGGCCAACCCGACGCGGTCGTCGCCGGGCCTCACGGCGAGCAGGTAGTTCCCTCTCTTCTCGTCCAGCATCGACGGCGACATGATCGTGCCCGGCGTCACTACTTCGGTGACCGCTCGCTTCACCAGGCCCTTCGCCTTGCCGGGGTCTTCGATCTGCTCGCAGATGGCGACCTTGTGCCCCGCCGCCACCAGGCGGGCAAGGTATGTGTCGAGCGCGTGATACGGAATGCCCGCAAGCGGCACGGGATTCGGGCTGCCCTTGTCGCGTGTCGTCAGCGCCAGTCCCAGCACGCGGGAGGTGACCTTCGCGTCGTCGAAGAACGTCTCGTAGAAGTCGCCCATTCGAAAGAGCAGTATGGCATCCAGGTGCTCAGCCTTGATCCTGTTGTACTGCTCCATCATGGGCGTTTCGCGACTCACGGCTATCTATCCTCCCAAAGGAAAGGCCACCGGCAGCGTCCCGGTGGCCGCAATGCGTGCGCGCGGGCCTTCCGCCGAGCGCGGCTGGTCGGACGCCTACTCCGCTCCCGGGTCCGCCGGACCTGCGGCTGGCACGGGCCCGGCGTGGCCGGACGGGCCCTCTAACCTCGTGGAGTCGGGCGGGAGCGAGCGCAGGTCCTCCCGCGCCAGTACTGACTCGTAGGTCCCGGGGTACTCCGCCAGGAGCAGCTCGAGCCAGCGCCTGGCAGCTTCGACGTCGCCGAGCGCGATGCGCGCCTCCGCCGCGCCTGCCAACGCCCCGGGCCTCGCATCGTGGTCCACGTACGTCTCTGCCAGTCGCTCGAACTCGCCGGCAGCCTCTTCGAGATCCCCCTTCACAAGAAGCGCTCTGCCCAGTCCGAGAATCGCCCAGGGCGTGGTTTCCCCGGGCGTCTCGCCGGCGTCACGTAGCTCTCTGTAGACCTCGGCGGCGGCGGTCGCGTCGCCGGCCGCCAGGAGGGAAGCCGCGCGATTGAGCAGCGCCGACGTTGCGGCCCCCTCGCTCCGTTCCGCGGCCGCCCGGTACTGCTCAGCGGCCTCCATGTAGCTCCCGCGCGCGTACATGTAGTCGCCGAGCTGCGCGCGCGCCCGCGCCGCGATCTCATCGTCTCGCGCCAGGTCCGCCGCACCCTGGAGGAACTCCACACTGGCGTCGGCGGACGGCGCGAGCCTGGAAAGCTCAAGCAGGACGCGGGCGTCCCGGGCCAGCCCTTCGTCGCCGTGTACGAGGTCCTGGAGATAGGCGAAGGCGTCGTCCGGATGGCCCTCTCTTTCGAGGGTTCTGGCTCTCTCTATCGCCTCTTCCGGTTCAGCCGGGCCGTCGTCTGCCCCGGCGGGTAGCGCGGCCGTCCAAACCAGAGCCGCGATGAGCGATGCCGCGATCAGGCCTGCCCCGGAGGCGAAGCGTGTTCCGTCAGCAAGCATCTGTCCAGGCCCCGCAGTGTGGACAACGCCAACCGGGTTTCTCTCTGCGCCTGCCGCAGGCCGGACAGGGATGCTCGTCCCCAGCGAGCGCTCGAGCCGACAGGAGCTCCTCCGCCGCTCTCGCGGCCTCCTCGAATCGCTCGCTCCTCACCAGGACGTCGACGAGCTGCCTGTGGCCCGCGAGCGTGTCGCCCTCGTGCTTCACAGCCTCCCTGGCGGCTTCTATGGCTCCCTCGATGTCGCCCTTCCGCTCGAGCATCCTGGACAGGCCGCGATGCGTGTGGACGCTGGTCGGAGCCTTGGCGGCAACGTCCTGGTATATGCTCATCATCCGTCCGAAGTCGCCGAGTTCGTAGTAGGCCTTCTCCAGCCTGTCGAACACGAGGTGCGCGCAGTCCGGCCTGTCGGCCACGAGCTTCATCCAGTACCCGGTAGCCCTCTCGAGGTCGCCGGCGCCCGCGGCTATGTCGCCCAGGTAGAGGCTGGCCACGGCGGCCGCCGGGTCCTCCTTGAGCGCCGTCTGGAACTCCGACCTGGCCCGCACGGAATCCCCGCGCTCGAGGGCCAGCACGGCGGCGTGCGCCCTGTATACTCCCAGCGACGGCTCCTCGGACTTGCCGCTCTTCAGGATGTCGCGGTGTCGCGCGATCGCACGGTCGAAGTCGCCCACGGCCTCGTAGGCGTCGCGGGCCAGCGCCAGCATCCGCTCGTCCGACCTCTCACCGCGCGGCAGCTCCCTCACCTGCCTTATGACGTCGGCCCAGCGGCGGGCCTCCGCGTAGTCGAGGGCGAGGTTCTTCGCCACCTCGCTGCGCACTCCCGCCGGCAGCCTGCGCTTGACCAGAAGCTCGCGGTGGATCTGGATCGCCTGCTTGGTCTGTCCACGTTCGCGGAGGAGGTTCCCGAGCTTGACGTATGCGTCCACGTTCCTGGGGTCTTCCCTGACGGTCAGGGCCAGGTGCTTAAGCGCCGCTTCCCGGTCCCCCGCTATGAGCGCGTCGAGACCCTTCTGGTAGGATGACTCCTCCGACTCCCGGAGGTCGGCCCTCCTTCGAGTGAAAACGATGAGGACCGCGACGACTACCGCGACCGCTACGATGGCAACTACGGGACCCGTGCCCATGCGCCGACTCCTTCGCTCGCGCGCGCCCTAAACCTCGTTCCGGTCCTCTTCGCGCGCTTCGCCCTCGATCTCGTCGAGTGAGATGCTCCTGAGCCCGCCTATCTCCTGATGGAGGTCCGCGTTCTCGCGCTTCAGCCTCCGTATGGTCGATCTCAGGCTCACTTCATGGAAGATCGAAACCACGAACCACACGATGGCGCCGAGAACGAACGCCTCGAAGAGGAGCAGCACCAGCGGGACGTCGTAGAAGGCCACCGATCCCGGCCAGATGACGACTGAGGCCCGCTCGGAGCTGTTCAGCATAGCGAACCCTGTTACCACTACGACGAGAATCAAGAGCAACAGCATTCTAAGGACCCACACGGGCTTCACCTCCGGATAATGGTCTCTTGCGAACCTTGCGGGGCCTCAAGTGACGGTCCGCGGCTGCGTTACGCGCTACACGGCCGGCCACGGCTGGAGAGAGTCTAGCAACCGGGTTCGGCGAGCCGCAAGGGGTTTCTAGGGGGCGCCTTCCACGACCTCTCCGTGCAACGTCCAGGCGCTGGCCTCGGTGATCCTGACTCCGACCAGCTCGCCCGAAAGATCTCGGGGAGCGGGCGCCACCACGGCCTTTCCGGTTCGGGTCCTTCCGAACAGCTTCTCGGGATTCCGCTCGCTCGGGCCCTCAAGCAGGACCTCCAGAACCTCTCCGACCAGCCGCTCGTTCAGTTCGCTCGTTATCCTCTTCTGCGTCTCGATGACTCTCTCGAGCCTCTGAATCTTCTCGGGTTCGGGCACGTCGTCCGCGAGCGCGGCCGCCGCCGTACCCTCCCTGACGGAATAGCGGAACATGAACGCCGAATCGAAGCGGACCTCCTCGAGCAGAGACAGCGTGTCCTCGAAGTCCCGCTCCGTCTCCCCGGGGAAACCCACGATGACGTCCGTGGTCAGCGCTACCCCCGGCACCCGTTTCCGTAGAAGACTCGCGAGCTCCAGGTAGCGCCGCCGCGTGTATCCGCGGTTCATGGCGCGCAGCGTCCTGTCGCTCCCCGACTGGACCGGCAGGTGGACATGCTCGCACACTTCCGGGAGCCGCGAGACGGCGTCGACGAGCCTCTCGGTGAGGTCCTTGGGGTGCGACGTGGCGAACCGTACTCTCGACACCGCGTCTACCCGGCTCACCCTCTCGAGCAGTCGCGCGAAATCGGTCTCCCCGTCGGCGTAGGAGTTCACGTTCTGTCCGAGGAGGGTCACCTCCCGCGCGCCGAGCCTGGACAGCGCCTCCACCTCCCTGACGACCGCGTCGGCGGGACGGCTGCGCTCCCGCCCCCGGACATGAGGTACGATGCAGTAGCTGCAGAAGTTGTCGCACCCTCTCGCAACGCTCACGAATTCGCAGAGGCCGGCTCGCGAGGGAGCCGGCCTCCTGTCGTAGATCTCGTCGCTTCTGGTCTCGGTCTCGATCGTCGCTACGCCCTCTCCCGCGCGCTCGACCGCCTCCGGCAGGACCGAGTAGCTGTCCGTTCCGACGACAAACCCGAGCCCCCGCACCTCGCGCATGAGGAGTCCGCCCATCCTCTGAGCGACGCACCCGACGACTCCGAGCGCGGCGTCGCGCCCCAAAAGCCCCCGCAGGTGCCGTAGCCTTCCGAGCACCCGGCGCTCCGCCCGCTCGCGCACGCTGCACGTGTTCACGATCACGACGTCCGCGTCCTCGGGTCGCGGGACGAAGGTGTGTCCCGACGACTCCAGCATCGCCCGGATCATGCCGGAGTCGTACTCGTTCATCTGGCAGCCGTACGTCTCCATGTAGATCTTCACAGCTCACTCCCCACCACCGCTCCCCAGGTCCTCGAGTCGTCGGCGCCTGTGACTCGCACACGCAGAAGCCGGTTGCAGAGGTCGCGCCCTCCGTCGACCTGGACGCGCACGTAGTTCCCGGACAGCCCGGAGACCGTGCCCTCGCTCTCGCTCCCATGCTCCAGCAGGATCTCTTGCTCGGTTCCGATGAGCCGCGTTCTGAAGGCGCGCGACTTCCGTCTTCCCAGCGCGCGCAGAGCCCCGCTCCTCCGTTTCTTCTCCGGCCCGGGGACGTCGTCCGGCATCGTCGCGGCCTCCGTCCCCGGTCTCGGCGAGAAGGAGAAGACGTGTAGGTATGTCATCGGCAGCTCCTTCACGAGTGATAGCGTGTCGGCGAAGTCCTCGTCGGTCTCCCCGGGAAACCCGACGATCACGTCCGCCCCGAGCCCCAGCGCGGGTTCCCGATCGGCGACGCGCCTCACCGCTCCAGCGTACTCGTCCGCCGTGTAACCGCGTCTCATCGAAGAAAGGATCCGGTCGGAGCCGCTCTGTAGCGGAACGTGGAGGTGGCGCGCGACGCGAGGGTTCGAGATGATCGTGTCGACGAGGGAGTCCGACAGCTCGGTCGGCTCGACCGAACCGAGTCGTACCCTCGAGAGCCCTTCCACCGCAAGGAGGGCCTCGATGAGATCTGACAGGCGGGGTTCCCCGGCGCCCTCGCCGTACGCGCCGATGTGGACCCCGGTCAGGACCAGCTCGCGGTACCCGTTGGCCGCAAGCCGTCGTGCCTGTTCGACGACCTCCGCCAGGTTCCTGCTTCGGGCAGGCCCGCGCGCTCCCGGAACGGCGCAGTACGCGCAGCTCCGGTCGCAGCCGTCCTGGATCT
This sequence comes from Candidatus Effluviviaceae Genus IV sp., assembly GCA_014728245.1. Lineage (GTDB taxonomy): Bacteria > Joyebacterota > Joyebacteria > Joyebacterales > Joyebacteraceae > WJLY01. The sequence goes on along the minus strand of WJLY01000315.1, from coordinate 163 downwards.
TCAAGAACGCGCGCGTGTATCCCCTGAACCGGTCGATGTCGAAGGACGCGAACCGGGCCCCCTCGTGAGGCCGCGCGCACACGATCGCGTCGGCTCCGGCCGTCGACCGAGCGGATTCCCGCTCGGCGCGCGCGCGCTCGATCAGCGCCACCAGGTCGCCCTT
>WJLY01000314.1 GCA_014728245.1 Candidatus Effluviviaceae Genus IV sp. | reverse complement strand
TGTCTGTCTCTCCTTTATCCCGCGGTCGTTGCGACCGCCGCTCATCTCCTTGATGACGCATGAATTCTAGCATAATAATCTGCGGGCGTCAAGGACCTTTGAGGTCCCGGACGCCCGCATTCCGCCTGCTGACAGCTCCTACTTGAGCAGGACCATCTTTCTGGAATCCGTCCATCCGTCGACCGAGAGCCGCGCGAAGTAGATTCCCGAGGCCAGCGCTTCGCCCGAATCGCCCAGTCCGCCCCATCGCACGACGTGCTCTCCGGCGCCGGGCGTTCCCTCGACGAGCGTCGTGACCAGTCGCCCGGACACGTCGTACACCGCGAGCCGCACGCTCGCCGCCTCGCCCGCAACGAAGAAGCGTATCGAGGTCTCCGGGTTGAACGGGTTCGGGAAGTTCTGCCCCAGGCGGTTCCTGGGCCCGGCCGTCCATTCGTCGTCAACGCCCGCGGTGCCGAGGAGCCCCGCGTTCGATAGCACGCGCGAGACGTGCTCGAGTCGAGTCGACGGACTCGCCGCGTCCGACATCCCTCCGAGGAGAACCGGCACCATGTAGAGATTGGAGCCGAGAGACGAGTCGACGTAGAGAGACCCGCGTCCCTCGGCCGCCTGGTCGAACCACAGGAGCGACGTTCCGGGCGACCCGTCAGGCGTCACGGTGTTCACGAACTGGTCGGGCCACGACTGGTAGTCGTAGTCGAACGACATGCCGCTCATGAGCGCTCCGCCCTGGCCGGTTATCGTCTGCACGTTGCCGGTCATGCTCGGATTTCCGCTCTCGTGTACGGCGTTGAACCTGTCCCAGAGTTCCATCGCGGCGGCGGAGCCGCCCGAGTACGCCATCCCGAAGTTCGGCTCCTCGACGTAGACGCTCCCTCCGCCGTCTATGAAGCCGGTGAGCGCGATCGCCTCGGCGTCGGTCATCTGGATGTTCTGCTGGCCTTCTCCCAGTCTCTGGATCCCGCCCAGGTATATGACGAGATCGAAGGGCGAGAGGTCATCGGGCAGCGTCTCCGAGACGCAGTAGAGCTCGCCCAGAGAATCGAGCGCCTCGATCCAGGGGACCTCTGTGCCGTCTTCCGTTGAGAAATCGTCATTGACGCCGTCGAACGGCCGGTCGCCGTCGTCCGCGTCGAAGACGAGTATCCTCGCGTTGTTGCTGGCGGCGAGCGGTCCGCGGGACTCGACCAAGGGCTCCTCGTTCGCGCGGTAGTCTAACGCCGTCACGGCGTAGTAGTAGGGAGCGCCGTCGACGGCCGTGGCGTCGGTCCACGCTGTCACGCCCGCGTCGAGCAGCCCGGTCGAGAGCGGTTCGAGACCCGTGACGTCGTCTATCGGCGACTCCTCTCTGTACACGTTGTAGAAGGCGAAGTCGGCGGGCGGCGCGTAGCCGTCCCAGGACAACTCGACCACCCCTCCGGTGTCGAACGGGTCAGCGAGCGCGAGCGTCGCGACCGGGTCGGGTGCGTCGGTGTCCGGCGTCTCGTCGACCGCCTGAACTGTGGTCTGGTAGGGGGACATCCCGGGGCCGCTCACGGTCAGCGTGAACGGCGACTCGGACGACGGCGCCGGGTGCAGCACGGCCTTGCCGTCGACCGACGTGCTCGATTCGTAGACCTCCGCGTTCGACAGGAGCGCGAGAACGCCGTCGAGCGGCTCGCCTTCGCGGCTCGCCGTGACCACGAACGGATGTTCGCCCAGCGGCAGCGTCGCCGGGTGGCTGACGGTGGCCGGAAGATCCGGCGACTCCGTCCATATCCTCGTCTCCGGGTCTCCCAGCAGAACCAGCTCGTAGAGGCAGTAGCGGTGGTATGCGCTGGAGTGGGCGAGTCCCACGAACGCGTCCCTGTGGGCTGCATGCGTGACGCCGATCTGATCCAGTCCCTCGTTGAAGAGCTGGTAGAAGAACTCCCGGTCGAACTCGTCCGACGTGCCGTATCCCGGGGAGCCCGGGGAGCCCCAGCCGTATCGCGTGTTTCCTACGAACGCCACGCCGCCGCCCCCCGGCGAGTTCACCCAGTGTTCGGCGATGCAGTCGTAGTCTATCGCGGCCGGCCAGCAACCGATCGAATACATGATGCCGAAACGCGGTCCGTTGGTTAGCCCGTCGAAGTCCGACCTGTACAGGCTGGACGAACCGATGCTCATCGAGTTCCAGTAGCAGTGGCCATTGTGGTTGATGATGTTGTGCCCCGAGTTCAGCTCGGAGATGGTGTTCGACTTCGTGAGCTGGCCGTTCGTCTGGTAGAGCTTCGTGATCGGATCGAACCGCTCGGGCACCGAATCATCGTCGATCATGTTCTTGCAGATGGCGTGGTCCGTCCAGGGCTCGCTCCACAGGACCTCGGCGAGGAAGAGCATGTCGAGCTGGTAGTCGGTGGGCAGCGGCTCGCCTTCCGGCGCTCCCTCGTAGGTGAGGGTCCTCTCCACGAACCTGGAGACCTCGGTCGTGGTGTTCACCGGCGCCCTGCCGACGTAGACGTCGGCGTACATGTCGATGTTGTCGGCGTTGACTTCGCCCCATTTGCCGTCTCCGTCATCGTCCCACGTCCCGTCCAGATCGGCGAAGTAAAGGTCGCACTGGATGTCGTCGCCCGAGTCGCCGGACTTGGCGTGTGCCGTCCGCGTCGGAACCACGTTCGTGTCCCCGCCGAGCAGCACCCAGGTCGTGCCGTTCGTCTGGTAGTAGTCGATGATGCAGTTGCGGATCTTCTCGGCGTTGTCCACGCCGGAGTAGTTGGAGTAGACCCACGCGGTCGTCACGATCTCGGTAGGGACGCCCTTGGCCGACTTCCAGTCCGCGAGCGGCTGGAAGAGCGACTCGTACGTCGAGCTGGTGATGATGAGGTAGTCGGTCGACCGCGTACCTGCTCGCAGAACCGGCTTTGGCAGAGCCACGGCGCCCGGGTTCATGACCGCGGCCCTCAGGTGCCCCAGCCTGGCGTCGCGCGAGCGGACGGAGAGAGCCCCCGGCAACCTGTCGCCGGCGGGTGCCGGTCCCAGCTCTATCTCGAATTCGATCTCCTCGTGCAGGACCAGGCGGTCGTCTGACGGCAGGTACTGCAGCGGGTAGACGGCCACGCTCGCGACGCGCAGCCCGGCCATGTTGCCGGTGCCCAGGAGCTCGCAGATGGCCGGGGGATATGGCGTCTCCGAGTCGTAGACGGCCTTGTCCGGCGGTACCCATTCAGCCAGCTCGGGCATGGAGAGCGGAACCTCCGGCTGGGCGGGTCTCACGACGTACGTACCCGGGATCTCCCTGGTCGATGAAGCGACGGCCCCGATCCGCACCGCGCGAGTTCCCTCGGGAAGCGCGACGGTCACGAGGCGGAGTGGCAGCTCGGGAAGCCCCTCCTCGAGGGTCTCGACC
>WJLY01000313.1 GCA_014728245.1 Candidatus Effluviviaceae Genus IV sp. | reverse complement strand
CCGCAAGCTCATGGACATCAAGATCTACGTCGACACGGACGCCGACGAGAGATTCATAAGGAGGCTCAAGAGAGACATCGTCGAGCGGGGCCGCAAGGTCGACCAGGTCATCGAGCAGTATCTGAAGACTGTCCGCCCGATGCACCTTCAGTTCGTCGAGCCCAGTAAGCGGTACGCGGACGTCATCATCCCGGAGGGCGGCCTCAACGTCGTGGCTGTCGATCTCATCGTGACGAAGATCCGCGACATCCTCGATCGACACGAGCGGGAACAGGAGGCGGCGGATTGAACGTGCCCCTCGCGCTCATAAGGACGATGCGGCCGGATCAGTGGACGAAGAACCTGATCCTCTTCGCAGGCCTGATCTTCGCAGGCGGTCTCACCAGCGGAGTGCTCGTAGGGCTTGCCGCGGCGGGCTTTCTGATCTTCTGCGCGCTGTCGAGCGCGACCTACCTGTTCAACGATCTCATCGATATCGGTAGAGACAGGCGGCACCCGGTGAAGAGCAGGAGGCCGCTGCCTTCGGGAGAGCTACCCGTGGGCGTCGCGGCGACCGCGGCCCTCGTTCTCGGAGTGGGCGCGGTCTACCTGTCGTACAGAATCGGCCACGGCTTCGGCCACGTAGCCCTGGGGTATCTGGTCCTCAACGTCCTCTACAGCGTCGCGCTTCGGAGGATGGTGATACTCGACGTGATGGCCATCGCGATAGGCTTCGTGCTCAGGGCGGTCGCGAGCGTCGAGGTGCTCGTCGGGGCCGCGCCGGGGACCGAGATATCACCGTGGCTGCTCGTCTGCACGTTCTTCCTTGCTCTCTTCCTGGGCCTCGGGAAGAGGCGTCACGAGGTGCTCATACTGGGGGAGTCGGCCGGAGAGCACCGCTCCACGCTCGAATTCTACGCGCCGCCCCTCATCGATCCTCTCCTGGGCGTCGTAACCGCTTCGGCCGTCGTCTCCTACGCCATATATACGATCTGGCCGGGAACGGTTGAGAAGGTAGGCAGCGCCGCCCTCGTCTATACGGTGCCTTTCGTCGTATACGGCGTGTTCCGGTACCTCTATCTCATGTTCGCGGAGGGAGAGGGCGGCAGGCCTTCCCGATCCCTGGTGAGCGACGTCCCGCTGGCCGTGAACATATTCCTGTGGATTCTCGCCGTGAGCGTCATCATCTATCTGCGCTAGGAAGCTCCCCAGACATGAAGTGGCTCGAGATCGAAGCGTACGCGAAGGTCAACCTCGGGCTGGCCGTGCTGTCGAGGCGGTCCGACGGCTATCACGAGATCGACACGGTGCTGCACACGATCTCGTTGTCCGACCGGATACGCCTCGAGGGCCCCATGCGGTCGTGGAGTCTGGAGACCACGGGGCTCGAGGTCCCCTCGGACGAGGGGAATCTGGCGCTCCGGGCCGGCCGGAAGCTCGAGGAGCTGGAGGGCTGCCCTCCTTTTCGGATCAGGCTCGAGAAGCGGATACCGGTCGCCGCCGGACTCGGGGGCGGCAGCTCGGACGCGGCCGCGGTGCTGAGAGGGGCCGAAGAGCTCTTCGGCCTCGAGGTGGGAAGGCGCCGTCTGGAGGAGATCGCCCTCGGTCTCGGGTCGGACGTGCCGTTCCTAGTCCGGGGAGGGGCGGCCAGAGGGAGGGGAAGGGGCGAACGCCTCTCAGACCTGCCGGTGCTCGAAGGCGCCTGGCTCGTTCTCGCCACCCCTCGGACGGCCGTGTCGTCCGCCAAAGGGTATGAGCATGCCAGAATCGGGTTGACACGGTCTGAGCGGTTGATTAGACTCAGTTGTTCAGCTATCCGGGAAGGGCGCGCGGGCGAGCTGCCGCCGCTCTTGCACAATGACCTGGAGGCTGGAGTCGTATCGTTTTGTCCCGACGTGGCGGCCGCGCGCGCCGCTCTCTCGGAGGCCGGCGCCCGGGGCGTTGTCATGTCCGGAAGCGGCCCGACCGTACTGGGACTTGCGCGAGGCGAGGAGGAAGCGAGAGGCATTGTGTCGCGCCTCAAGGGGCGCGACTTCGAGATAAACGTCGCTCGTCCCACGCGAGGCGGATCGAGGATCACAGGCCGTAGCGGCGCCTGAGACCCCCGCACCGCCCGCGCCAGACGCGGCCAGAGCGGTCGAACCCCTTTTTCCAGGCAAAGGGCGGTGAGACGTATGGAGATCACTGAGGTCAGGCTGACACTTCGTGAGGAGGAGCGGCTAAAGGCTTTTGTGAGCATCACGTTCGACAATGCATTCGTCGTTCGGGGTCTCAAAGTCATAGACGGCAATTCGGGGCTCTTCGTCGCCATGCCCAGTCGCAGGGGCAAGGACGGGACCTTCCGGGACGTCGCTCACCCGATCAACAACGAGACCAGAGCCATGATAGAGGACGCCGTGCTGGGTGAGTACAGGCGGCTGCTCGAAGAGGCGGGTGAGGAGTCCGGGGGCGAACCCGCGGGACTGGCCGACAGGGAGCTCGTTCACGCCGATGAGACTCTCGAGTAGGCGGGGGGTCGCTGGGGCGTCGTCCAGTGGCAAGACACGGGACTTTGGATCCCGGAACGGAGGTTCGAATCCTCCCGCCCCAGCCAGAACTCTCGCTGGGGCGGTCCGTCGATGGGGCCACTTTCGGAACTCGGAGTGAGATGACATGCGAGACGAACTCGCGCTCTTCAGCGGAAACGCCAACAGGCCTCTTGCGCAGGAGATGGCCGACTACCTCGGTCTGAGGCTCGGGGACGCAAACGTCGGCCGTTTCAAGGATGGCGAGATCCGGGTAAGCATCCACGACAACGTTCGCGGCGTTGACGCCTTCGTGGTCCAGCCGACCGAACCTCCGGCGGACAACCTGCTCGAGCTTCTGATCATGATCGACGCGATCAGGCGCGCGTCGGCCAGAAGGATCACCGCGGTCATCCCTTACTTCGGATACGCCAGACAGGACAGGAAAGACAGGCCTCGAGTCGCTATCACTGCGAAGCTGGTCGCCAATCTCCTCGCCGTGGCCGGCGCCGACCGCGTGCTGACGATGGACCTGCACGCTCCGCAGATCCAGGGGTTCTTCGACATACCGCTCGATCATATCTACGCGGCGCCCGTGTTTCTCCAGTACTTCGACAGGCTGGGCGGCAAGGACCTGGTGGTGATGGCTCCCGACATCGGGAGCATCAAGATGGCCAGAGCCTTCGCGAAGAGGCTGGGGGCGGGCCTGGGCTTCGTCGACAAGCGACGCCCGAAGCCGGACGCGGCGGAGGTCATGAACGTGGTGGGCGAGGTCGAGGGCAGACACGTCATCATGGTCGACGATATCGTCAGCACCGGCACCTCTCTCATCGAGGCAGCCAACGCCATGAAGAAGCTGGGGGCGAGCAAGGTGACGGCGGGCGCGACGCACGCAGTCTTCGCGGGAGACGCCGTGGAGAACCTCCAGTCCTCGCTCATCGAGGAGATAGTCATCACCAACACGCTGCCCCGCAACGAGTCGTTGCCGTCCAAGATCAGAGTCCTCTCGGTCGCCGAGCTTCTCGGCGAGGCGATCGACAGAATACATGGTGAGAAGTCCGTGAGCTCGCTCTTCGTGTAGCAGTGGCGGCGAGCCGCCGGAGAAACCTGGGAGGAACGGAGAGAACAGATGGCCACCGTCAGACTGAACGTGCTGCGGAGGGAAAATCTCGGAAAACAGGGTGCCAAGCGCACGCGCGCGGCCGGCAGGATTCCGGGTGTCCTCTACGGCGAGAAGAAAGAGAACCTTCCGCTCTCGGTCGACGCGCACGACCTCAGGGTCGCCCTGTCGACACCGTCCGGGCGGAACGTCATCATCGAGGTCGTCATGGACGGCGCAGAGTCGACTAGAGCGGTCGTGAGAGACATGGAGCGCGACCCGATCTCGCGCGACATCCTGCACGTCGATCTGCAGCGCATCGCGGAGAACAAGCCGGTGACGATGAAGATACCGGTGGTCGTGTCGGGCGTGTCGCCGGCGGTGAAGGAGGGGCGGGGCATTCTGGACCACACGATGCGACAGCTCGAGGTCAGCTGCCTTCCGAAGGACATCCCGGAGCACATCGAGATCGACGTTTCGGAGCTGGATGTCAACGGCGCGATACACGTCAGTGACATCAGCGTCCCCGACGTCGAGCTGCTCGACAACCCCGAGAGGCCGGTAGTCGAGATCCTCAGGCCGACGATCTTCGAGGAGCCCGAGGAGGCCGCCGAGGAAGTCGAGGCGGTCGAGGGTGAGGAAGGCGAAGAGGCCGCCGAGGGCGAGGAAGCGGCCGAAGAAGGACAGGAGGGCGAAGAGGCCTCCGAGACGAGCGACGAGAAGACGAGCTAGAACGCTTGGACCTCATAGTCGGACTGGGCAACCCCGGGAGGGAGTACGAGGGAACGCGCCACAATGTGGGATTCCGCGTGGTCTCCCGCCTGGCCTCCCGGAGCGGGATAGCGCTCCGGGCGGGGAGAGGCGAGTTTCTGAGCGGGAGCGGCAGGGTCGCGGGACGCGCGATCGAGCTGGCCCTCCCGCTCACGTACATGAACATGAGCGGTCTGGCGGTGAGGGAGCTCCTATCGCTTCGCGGTCTCGCCGCGTCAGGGCTCCTCGTCATCTGCGATGATGTGAACCTGCCGCTTGGCCGGATCAGATTGAGGCCCGCGGGAAGCGACGGGGGACACAACGGGCTCTCTTCGATCATCGCGCAGCTGGGCACCGAGGCGTTTCCGCGTCTCCGGCTGGGAGTCGGAGGGGCGCCGGAGGATGAGGACCTCGCCGAATACGTGCTCGGCATGTTCGAGGCGCGCGAGGAACCGGCCGTCGAGGAGATGATCGAAAGGGCGGTGGGGGCGGTCGATCTGTGCCTGGCACGTGGGATCGACGCCGCCATGCAGGAATGCAACCGGAGGCCGGAACCGGCCTCCGGGGACGATGAACCGGTCTCGGGCACGGACTGAGGCCGCCTTTGGCGACCGCCGGCGGCCTTGCAGGACGAATGCTCTCAAGGAGACGCAATGGGAGAGCTCAGCTTAGCCTTCTTCTCCGGACTCGCGGGTGTGCTCTTCGTGGGCTACCTCGTTTGGGACGTCTTGCGCAGGGACGCCGGCAGCGAAACGATGGTCAGGATATCGCGCTCCGTGCAGGAGGGCGCGCGGGCGTTCCTCAAGCGCGAGTACACGAGCGTGTCGCTCCTCGTCATCGTCGTGGCGATACTGATCGCGCTCGCACCTGTGCTTTCCGGGAATCCGGACCTGCCGCTGGGCTGGCGAACGGCCATCGCCTTTATCGCGGGAGCCATCGTGTCGGCTCTCGCCGGCTACGTGGGCATGAGCATCGCGACGAGAGCCAACGCGAGGACGACCCAGGCGGCGGTCGACGGGGGCGTCAAGGGCGCGCTCGGCGTTGCCGTCTCGGCCGGTTCCGTGATGGGCATGAGCGTGGCCAGCCTGGCTCTCCTGGGACTGATCGTCGTCTACTGGATCTTCCGCGATCCTCCGGTCGTCAGCGGCTACGCTATGGGCGCGAGTCTCGTCGCTCTCTTTGCGCGGTCGGGCGGCGGCCTCTTCACGAAGGGCGCGGACATGGGCGCCGACCTCGTGGGGAAAGTGGAAGCCAATATCCCGGAGGACGACCCCCGCAACCCGGCCGTCATCGCGGACAACGTCGGCGACAACGTGGGCGACGTCGCGGGCCTGGGCGCCGATCTCCTCGAGTCCTACGTCGAGTCGATCATAGCCAGCATGGCTCTGGCGGCGGCTCTCGTGGCGAGCGCCGCGGTCTCCGAGAAGCTGATGATGCTGCCCTTCCACATCGCGGGCGTCGGCATCCTGGCCTCGATACTGGGCATACTCTTCGTTCGCGCCGTCGGACGTCGCAACCCACAGGCCGCGCTGATGGGCGGAACCTACGTCGCGGCGGGACTGACCGCCGTGGCGAGCTACGTGATCATCCGGACGTGGGGAGTGCCTTTCACGGTAGGCGACGAGACCTACGGGGTTCTGGGACCCTTCTACGCGACGGTCGCCGGGATCGCTTCCGGCGTGATCGTCGGCTTCGTCAGCGAGTTCTTCACGTCGGCGAGGTTCTCGCCGGTCAGGAGACTCGCCAAGAGCTCGCAGATGGGCGCGGCCATCACAGTGACCAGCGGCACGGCGGTCGGGATGCAGAGCACCGCGGTGCCCATTCTGGTTCTGGGCGTGGCCGTAGTGCTGGCTCATCACTTCGCCGGCATGTACGGGATCGCAATGGCCGCCTTCGGAATGCTGGCCACGACGGGCATGGTCGTGGCGGTCGACTCGTACGGACCCGTGGCGGACAACGCCGGAGGCATCGCCGAGATGTCGAGGCTCGATCCGTCGGTCAGGAAGATAACGGACAACCTCGACGCCGTCGGCAACACGACCGCCGCCATCGGGAAGGGATTCGCTATCGGATCGGCCGCTTTCGCGGCGATCGGGCTACTGTCGGCCTATATGGTGTCGGCGGGAATAACGGTCGCGGACATGTCCGATCCGAAGGTCATGGCAGGCCTCCTCGTCGGTGGGATGTTGCCCTTCTTCTTTTCGTCGATGCTCTTCGAAGCGGTCTCCTCGGTCGCGTTCAAGATGATCGAGGAGGTGCGCAGGCAGTTCAAAGAGATCCCCGGTCTGATGGACGGAAAGGCGATGCCCGATTCCGCCACGTGCGTCGACATAAGCACAAGGGGGGCGATCGCCGGCATGCTGCGCCCGGGAATCATGGCCATAGTGGTGCCCGTTGCCATCGGCCTCTACGATGAGAAGACGCTCGCCGGGCTTCTGGTCGGCGCCGTGGTCACCGGCGTGGTCCTCGGCATCCAGACCGCTAACTCCGGTGGAGCGATGGACAACGCCAAGAAATACATCGAGGACGGGAACTACGGAGGAAAGGGCTCCGACGCGCACAAGGCCGCGGTCGTAGGCGATACGGTCGGAGACCCACTGAAGGACACGGTCGGGCCTTCGATCAACATACTGATCAAGCTGATGTCCGTGATATCGCTGGTGCTGGCGCCCCTGTTCGTGCGGGGCTGACGTCGCGGGCCGGTTCGTCCCGTGCCCCGGCGCGGCCCGGATACCGGGAGTGACCCCGCCGGGCGGATGTCCGGACCGAAATCGGAGGAGACGGCAACTGAGCCTTGAACTGGGAATCGTCGGACTCCCGAACGTCGGCAAGTCGACGCTCTTCAACGCCCTGGCGGGCACGTCGGTCGACTGCAGCAACTACCCTTTCTGCACCGTCGATGAGAACGTGGGTGTCGTCCCGGTACCCGACGAGAGGCTGAAGGAACTCGAGAGACTGCTCGAGCCTTCGAAGCTGACCCCGACGACCGTCCGCTTCGTCGACATAGCGGGCCTGGTCAAGGGCGCGAGCAGGGGCGAGGGGCTGGGCAATCGATTCCTCGCCAACATCCGGGATGTAGACGCGATCGTCCACGTGGTGCGTTGCTTCCCGGACGAGTCCGTCAGCCACGTCGAGGGCGCCGTCGACCCGGAACGGGACATGGACATCCTCCGGACCGAGCTCCTGCTGGCCGACCTTGAGACGGCGGAGCGCAACCTTGCCAGGCTCGAGAAGGACGGCCGCCGCGGCGACAAGGAGGCGGCGCGACTGTCGGTCGAGCTCGCGGCGATCCGCGAAGGCCTCGACGAGGGAACGCCGGTGTCGGAGATGGTGCCCTCCGAGGCGCTCGAGCGAGCGGTCGAGAGATACCGTTTCCTGACCGCCAAGCGCCAGATCTACGTCGCGAACATCTCGGAGGAGGACGTGGGAGCGAAGGAGGAGAACTGGGTCTCGCGCGTGGCGGACGCCGCGGGTCTTCCGCCCTGGCAGGTCGTGCCGCTCGCGGCGTCGCTCGAGTCGGAGCTGGCCTCGCTCACGCCGGAGGAGGAGGACGAGTTCCTGGAGGGTTGGGGGCTGGAGGAACCCGGGCTTACGAGGCTAGTCAGGGCCGGATACAGGCTTCTCGATCTTCTGACCTTCTTCACTATCAAGGGGACCGAGGTGAGGGCCTGGACCTTGAGTAAGGGCTCGAAGATCCTGGAGGCGGCCGGCAGGATCCACTCGGACATGGAATCGGGCTTCATCAAGGCGGAGGTCGTGCAGTACGATGACCTTGTGGCGGACGGTTCGATGCACGGCGCCCGCGAGAAGGGGCACGTGAGGACGGAGGGACGGGACTCAGTAGTGCAGGACGGGGACGTCATACTGGTTCACTTTCACTAGCCGGCGATGAGCCGGCGGCGCGCGGGCTGAGACCGGCGGCGTTTGGCCGCCCGGGAGGCCCTGCATGGAGGCTCCTCACCCCGTCACGACGACGGGGTCGCACTGGAGACCGAGAGGAGGAAGAGGCAGATGAAACGCAACTACGAGACCGCCTTCATCCTGAACCCGGTGCTCGACGAGTCGGGCACCGAGCAGGAGATTGCGAAGATCGAGGAGGTGGTCGGCCGCGAGGGCGGAGTCGTCAAGGAATGGGACAAGTGGGGCAAGCGCAGAATGTCCTTTCCCATCAAGCGTCAGTCGGAGGGCTACTACGCCTTCCTGCGCTTCGAGGCGGAACCGGCCTCGATAGAGCGGCTGACGGAGACGTTCAAGCTCGATGACAACATACTTCGGCACATGCACATAGTGCTGGACGACTGAGATAGCGGCGGCCCCAGGCCGCCTTCACGGAGGAACAGATGGCCAGAAGAGAGAGACACGGCAAGATCTGCCGTTTCTGCCAGGACAAGATCGAGAAGATCGACTACAAGGACGAGAAGCGTCTGCTCCGCTTCGTGAGCGAGCAGGGCAAGATGATCCCGCGGCGCGTGACGGGGACCTGCGCCAGGCACCAGCGCCAGCTCGCCGTCGCCATCAAGCGCGCGCGGCATATTGCGCTGATGCCTCACTACGGCGGACACTACAGGAGAGGATAGCGGCAGGAGCCGCTCGGAAGCACACGGAGGCATGCGAAGCCATCATGAAGGTGATACTGACGGAGGACGTTCAGAGGCTGGGAGCGAAGGGCGAGGTGGTGACGGTCAAGGACGGCTACGGCCGCAACTACCTGATCCCGCAGGGCAAGGCCCTTCAGGCGACGTCGAACAACCTGGTGAAGCTCAAGGACAAGGCCAGGCTCGAGGAGGCCAAGGAGAAGCGCGACAAGCGCGCAGCGGAGGAGTTCGCGCAGCGCCTCGCGGGCGTGTCCTGTTCGGTGCGGGTCCAGGCCGAGGAGAGCGACAAGCTTTACGGGGCCGTTCACGAGCGAGACATAGCGAGCGCGCTCGAAGAGCAGGGAATGGAAGTCGACCCGCACAACATCATACTCGAGGAGCCGATAAAGCTGCTCGGTGTGTACCCGGTCAAGATACACCTCTTCAGGGACGTCGAAGCCGAGATCAAGGTGTGGGTGATTCGAGAGTAGACAGGCTCAGGGACAGGCGCTGTGCTGAGACAGGCCGAAGCAGCAGAGGTGGACGACATGCTAAAGCACAAGGGGAGAGCTTTCTGGCTTGGACTGCTGGCACTCTCGGTGCTCGCGGCAGGCTGCTCGGGCGACAGCGGGGAGAAGGTCGTCGCGCGAGTCGGGCACGTCGACATCACGCTCGGCGAATTCCAGGAGAGACTCAACGAGTTGCCGCCGCACACTAAGGCCCAGTTCTCGACACCGGACGGGAGAATCGACTTCCTCGAGCGGCTGGTTGAGGAGGAGGTTCTCTACCAGGCGGCCACGAACGCGGGCTACGACAGTGACCCCGCGGTCGTCGAGCCGCTCGAGGCCCTCAAGCGAAGGGCCATGATCCAGGCCTACTACCGGGACGAGGTCGAGAAGACGGCCGAGGTGCCCGAGGATGAGATCCGGGCGTACTACGAGGAGTACTCGGAGAAGTTCGAGGTCCCCGCCAGCATCCGGCTCAGGCACATCATGACCGACACCAGGGCCGAGGCGCTGGAAGCCAGGCGCAGAGTCCTCGAAGGAGAGGCGTTTGCGGAAGTGGCCAGAGAGATGTCGACCGACCTGCAGACGAAGAGCGCGGGCGGCCTGACGAGGTCTATCCACCTGGGCAGGGGGATGCCCAGGCTCGGCATCGACGAGGCCTTCATCGAGAGGCTCTTCGACTGGAAGGTCGGGGAGGTCACCGAGCCGCTTCGTTCGGACAAGGGCTGGCACGTCGTCAAGATCGAGGACAAGGCCGAGGAGGGCGTCAGACCGCTCGATGAGGTACGCGAGGACATCGTGCAGACGCTCCGGCCGGACTTCGTGAGGAAGCGCTTCGAGGAACACTACGCCGGACTCAAGGAGCGCTACAACGCGACGATCAACGAGGACGTGGTCAGGCCGAAGACCCGCTCCGAAGAGGAGATCTTCAATCAGGCGTCCGACACGGAGAATCCGGTCGAACGCCTGTCGCTCTACCGCGAGCTTCTCTTCGCCTACCCGGAAGGCGAGCACGCCCCGGAGGCTCAGTTCATGATCGGCTTCATCTACGCCGAGGAGCTTCAGAACTACGAGGCGGCTCAGTTCGAGTTCGAGAAGATGCTCGATATGTATCCCGACTCGAAGCTCGCCGAGTCCGCGAGCTGGATGCTGGAGAACATGCGGAGCGAGGATCCCGAGTTCGAGGACATCGGATCAGCCGGAGCGGAGTAGAATCCGACGGGAGGGGGGTCGAGGATCATGTACCCGGTCCTCGCCGTGACGGCTGTGTTCGTCGTCACCTACTTCTTCATCGTAACAGAGAAGGTCCACCGTACGACGATCGCCCTGGCGGGAGCGCTTGCTGTTCTGCTCCTGCCGGGGCTTTCCATATCGCAGGAAGAGGCTGTCGAGTTCGTCGACTGGAACACGGTCGGACTCCTGGTCGGCATGATGGTGATGGTCGCCATCCTGAAGAGGACCGGCGTCTTCCGCTATCTCGCGCTTCGCGTCGCCGGCTCCGGCAAGGGGAAGGTCTTTGCCATCTTCGCCGGGTTCGGCGTCATCACGGCGGTCTCATCCGCGTTCATAGACAACGTCACCACGGTCCTCATGATAGTGCCGGTCGTCTACCTGGTGTCCGATCTCCTTGGCAAGTCCGCCGTTCCGTTTTTGGTGATGGAGATCGTTACCGCCAACGTGGGCGGCATGGCCACGCTGATCGGAGACCCGCCCAATATACTGGTGGGCAGCCGCGCCGTGCTGCCGCCGGCCGGAGGCCAGCTCTCGTTTCTGGACTTCATACTGAACCTCGGACCGCTGGCGCTCGTTTGCCTTGCCGCGAGCCTCCTGTACCTGAGGCTCGCTCCGAGCGGCGACTTCTTCGCGCCGCCCAAGCCGGAGAAGAGCAAGGCCCTGTCTTCGGTCCAGGCCGGGCAGGCGATACGCGACATAGGACTCCTGAGACGCTCGGGGCTGACGCTGGTGCTCGTTCTCGCCGGGTTCCTTCTACACCACGAGCTGGGGCTCGAACCGGCGACCGTAGCACTCGGAGGCGCTGCGCTCCTGCTCATCATCACGCGCGTCGACCCGCACGAGGCGCTCCTTGAGGTCGAGTGGGGCATCCTGTTCTTCTTCATAGGGCTCTTCGTGCTGGTCGGGGCCCTCGAGAAGGTAGGCATCGTGAGCTTCCTCGCTGATCAGCTCCTGTCGGTGACCAGCAGCCCCGCGCTTCTGGTCGTGCTTCTGCTGTGGGGCACAGCCATCGCGTCGTCGCTGCTGTCGGCCGTACCGACCGTCACGGTGCTGATACCGCTCGTCCAGATACTCGTCGACAGGATGGCGGGGAGCGGAGCCGCGTCGGTGGCCCCGGCGTTCTGGTGGGCGCTCGCCGCGGGCGCCTGTCTCGGCGGAAACGCGACGCTCGTGGGCGCCGCGGCCAACATGACGGTGGCGGGGATGTCCGCGAAAGAGCGCGAACCGATCT
>WJLY01000312.1 GCA_014728245.1 Candidatus Effluviviaceae Genus IV sp. | reverse complement strand
GGCCGCGTTCGGTTCCTCCGCCGCCTCCGGGCCCGCTGCGCTCGGAGCGCAGTCAACGGGCCGGGCAGCTACTGCCCCTGGTTCCAGATGTTCCGGAGTTTCTCGTTGTTCGCGATCTCTATCAGGCTTTCCTGTCTCGCGATCTCCCGGTCCGCCTGCGCTCTCCACTGCGCGTCGTTACGGGCGCGCTGCAGCTTCGAGATCGCGTCCTCGTATTTGGCCACCGCCTCGTCGTACTCCTTGGCGGCGACGAGCGCGTCGCCCTGCTTCTCGAGGGCCTTGGCCCAGGACAGGTAGGCGCTTCCGTTTCCCGGCGAGATCTGCAGGAGCCTCTGCGAGGTCGAGATCGCCTTGGTGTAAGTGCCGGCGTCTATGTAGGCATCAGCCAGGGCCGCCAGGTACTGCGGGTCGTTGGGATTGGCTCCGGCCAGGTACTCGAACTGCTCCGTGGCCTTGGTCGTCTCCCCCATCGCTCTGTAGACAGATGCCAGGTTCGCCCGCGAAGCGATGTCCTCGGGCTCCCTCTCAAGGACCGTGAGAAAGAGCGTCTCCGCCTTCTGGTAACTGGCGACCTTCAGATAGAGGAACCCCAGCGTCTTAAGCGTGTATGTCGAGGCGTTGCCCAGACCGCGCAGTCGCTCGTACGCGTTGATCGCCTGGTCGTACAGGTTCATCCGGTAGTAGAGAGCCGCCGACTGCTGGATCGAGCGGGCGTCGTTGGGCGAAAGCTCCGCCGCGCGCCGGTAAGCGTTCAGCGCGGCCAGGTCCATTCCCATCTTTTCGTAAGCGTAACCCAGGTTGAGGAAGCTGTCCTGGCTCTCCGGATCGATCTGGACGGCCTCCACGTACTCCCTGACGGATTCCTGGTAGTTTCCCGTCAGGTAGTATGCATACGCCAGCGAGGCGTGCGAGTAAGCGTCGTCTGGGGCGATGTCGCGCGCCCGCTCGTACATCTCGAGAGCCTTGTCGAACTCCTGGGTTTCGACAAGGTATATCCGACCCAGGCCGTAGTAGGACTCGACGTACGAAGGGTCCAGCTCGATCGCCTGCTGGTAGTTCTCTATCGCCTTCCCGATCTCCCGCACGCGCAGGAACTCGGCCGCGTTCGCGGCCTTTCGCTGAGCAGGAGTGAGCTCCGGCGTCCCCCCCGACTCCTCCGTCTGGGACTTCGGGATCTTCGTTACCTCGTCGCCCTCCTCGGCGGGCATCGTGCCCATGCACCCGGTCAGGACGACCAGGAGCGCCAGCGCCGCGCAGACTGCGGCCGAACGTGTCATAAGCATGTGACGCCTCCGAACGTCAGTGCCCCCTGAACTCCCTGATCATGTCGATGTTCTCTCGCGAGACCGCGGCGGCCCGGCTGTCGGGATCGTATTCGATTACCTTCTCCCACTCGCGTATGGCCTCGTCGAACATCTGAACGTCGGCAAAGGCCACGCCGAGATTGAAGTGCGCCTCCGTATTGCGTGGATCGATCTCGAGCGCGCTCCTGTACATGTCGACGGCCTCGCGGTAGCGGCCCTGACCGTAGTATGCGCTTCCCAGAGTCGCCGCCACCAGCACGTTGTCCGGATCGATGGAAAGCGCGGTCTTCAGTTCGTGTATCGACCTCTCGAAACGCCCCATGTCCGCGAGCAGCGATCCGAGGTTGAGCTTCACGCCAACATGTGTGGAGTCGAGCTTCGCCGCTTCCTCGTACGTGGCCAGTGCCTGGTCCATCATGTTGCTCTCGTAGTACGTGTTACCCAGATCGATCAGGAGCTCGACGTCGCCAGGGTTGCGCTCAATCATCGACGTGAGTTCCTCGATCTTCTCCGTCGTCTCGGCCGCCTCCGGGATCTCCCCGTCCTGCGCCCCGGCCGCGGCCGGCGTCAGCGCCGTAGCAGCCAGGACTGCGGACAGCAGAAGGGCCTTCGCGATTCCGAATCTCATCATGCTGCATGACCTCCGTGGTGCCGTCCGACGTTGCGGCGCTACTTCTCAGGAACCGACTCGACGCGGGCCTTCTGGATCTTGTCGGGGTTACTGGGAGGCTCGCCGGTGTTCAGCGAATCGACGACGTCCATGCCCTCGATCACCTTCCCGAACGCGGCGTACTGGCCGTCGAGATGAGGGCTCGCGGCGAACATGATGAAGAACTGGCTGCCGGCCGAGTCCGGGTGCCCCGCGCGGGCCATCGAGACGACGCCCCGCTCATGCTTCAGGTCCTTGTTGAACTCGGCGGGTATGTTGTAGCCCGGTCCGCCCGTGCCACCCTTGTTCTCGACGTCGCCGGTCTGGGCCATGAATCCGGGGAGCACTCTGTGAAACTCGACGCCGTCGTACTTGCCGGTATTCGCGAGATACGCGAAGTTAGTGACGGTGTTGGGGGCCTCGTCCTCCCAGAGCTCGATCCTGATCTCGCCCTTCGTAGTCTCGAGCGTCGCGATCTTGCGTCCGGGCGGCAGATAGGGGACTTCCATCTGCTTGCGCTCGCCCGTGCCCACCTTGCCCTTGGGGATGATCGTAAGCGTTGCCGTCACGACGTCCGTTCCTTCCTCTGTTTCCATGCTCTTCTCCGCCTGAACGCTCTTCGCGGGAGGCTCCGCCTCGGTCTTGCCTGCGCCGGCTTCCTCGGTCTCACCGCAGCCCGCCGCCACCGTCAGCGACAGCACGGCCAGTAGCGCGACTACCAGCACTGACGGGTAGCTCTTCCAGACGCGCATCTCCCCTCCTGGTGCTCTTGTGTGATTGACTCTACCACCTGTTCCGATACAGCTTGAGGCTAACCGGCGAGACTCGAGAGTGTCAAGAGGTTTCGGCCGCGGAAGTCGCGTCCCGGCGCCGACTTGGCACCGGATGCGCCCGCTCCTTGCCCACCGCGCCGTGTTTGACGCGGAAGCCTGAGAGAGGTACAATCGTATCGTGGAAACGCCGAAATGACGCCCGCGCGGGCGTGGGGTACGTCGAACTTAGGGGCGAGTGGTCTCCTGGAGGACCGCGCGCCCCGCTTGTTCCGCCGGGCGACTTGTCCAAGCGAAAGAGAGCATCTCGAGGAGATGAGACAACAACCGGAAGTGCTCGACCACCTGTCCGAAATTGACGATCCTGAGGCTTTCTGCGCGGCCGTACGGGCCGGCGCGGACTTCATCGACATTCGGTTCACGGACCTCGTAGGCCGCGCGCACCACGTTACGCTCCCGGCAACCGGCTTCGCTCCGCCCGTTTTCCGGAACGGAATCGGGTTCGACGGGTCGAGCGTTCCCGGGTTCAAATCGCTCGAACACGGCGACATGGTGCTCCTGCCGGAGCCAGCGACCGCCATGGTGGACGAGATCGGTGACCGCGTCGTGGTTTCGATGATCGCAGGAGCGGCCGAGGCCACAACGAAGCGCCTCTTCCCGCTCGATCCCAGATACATAGCGACGAGAGCCGAAGAGGTGCTCGCATCGTCCGGCCACGCCGACCTGAGCGAGTGGAGCCCCGAGCTCGAGTTCTACCTGTTCTCGTCCGTCGATTACGATGACGCTGCCTCCGGCGCCTTCTACCGGATCGGCTCGGCGGAGGCGGGCTGGGTCGACCCTGAGGACCCTGACGCCGCCCTCGGATACCGGATCCAGCCCGGGTCCGGATATCACGCGGCGCCCCCTTGCGACATGCACTTCGACCTCCGGAACGAGATGGTCGCGAGGCTCGTGGAGGCGGGCGTTCCGGTCAAGTATCACCATCATGAGAACGGCGCGCCGGGCCAGGTAGAGATCGAGCTTCTTCCGGAGCCGCTGGTCCGCTCGTCCGACCATCTCATGCTCTCGAAGTACATCATACGCAACACGGCTCTCGAATGGGGTGTTTCGGCTACATTCATGCCGAAGCCCCTGCCCGACGAGGCCGGGAGCGGGCTCCACTTCCACATCCGGCTCGAGCGCGGCAAGAGGCCGGTCCTGCCGGGCGAGGGCGGGTACGCGGGGCTGTCTCGCGAGGGTCTCTCGTTCATAGGCGGCATACTGTCGCACGGAAGAGCGCTCTCCGCGGTGACTAACGCGTCGACCAATTCGTACCGCCGCCTTCAGCCAGGGCACGAGGCGCCGACCAATCTGTTCTTCTCCGCAGGCAACAGAAGCGCGGCGATCCGCATACCGGCCTATGCCACGGAGCCCGATCAGCTGACCATCGAGTACAGGCCCGGCGACGCCACCGCCAATCCCTACCTGGCCATGGCGGCGCTACTGGCGGCCGGACTGGACGGCCTGGAGAAGAGGATCGACCCGCGGGAGAGCGGCTACGGGCCCTACGATGAGAACATCCACGATCTGGAGAACGGCCTCAGGTCGAAGATAGCGCCGCTTCCCATCTCTCTCGAGGAGGCGCTCGACGACCTGGAGCGCGAGGGAGCGTTCCTGTCGGAATCGGGGATCTTCCCCGAGTCGTTCGTGCCGACGTGGGTGCGACTCAAGCGCGACGAAGCCGAGTCGGTCCGCCTGCGGCCACACCCCGCCGAGTACGGGCTCTACTTCGATTGCTGAGCTTGAACGGACTTCGGAGAGGGGCTCCCGCGGCGCGGCCGGCCAGGGTCTCATGCCTTCAAGGGCGGGGGATTCTCGGACATCTCGCGGTTCGCGCAGCCGCTAGGGTCTCATCCGGTTCAGCATGCGGGGGAACGGGATCGTCTCGCGGATGTGCCGGATTCCGCATACCCATGCCACGAACCGCTCTATGCCCAGTCCGAAACCCGCATGGGGCACTGTGCCGTACCTTCTCAGATCGAGGTACCACTCGTAGTCGTCCCGAGGCATCTTTTCCTCGTCGACGCGCGTCGACAGCGTCGAGAGATCCTTGAGGCGTTGCCCGCCACCCACGATCTCGCCGTAGCCCTCAGGGGCGAGCATGTCGACAGACAGAGTCACGTCGGCGTCGTCGGGGTCGTCCTCCATGTAGAAGGGCTTCGCCTCCCTCGGATATCTGTGGACCAGCACGGGCTTCTGGAACCGTTCGGAGAGGACGGTCTCCTCCTCCGCCCCGAAGTCGCTTCCCCACTCGAAGTCGGCGCCGGCCTTCTTCAGGATCTCGACCGCCTCCGTGTACGTGATCCGCGGGAAAGGAGGCTCGACCGCTCGCAGCCTGTCGACGTCGCGCTCCAGTATTCGGAGCTCGTTCGCGCGAGTCTCGAGAACGCTCCGCACCATCGCCGTCACCATCTCTTCCTCGATCTCCATTATGTCGTTGAGATCGGCGTACGCGATCTCCGGCTCTATCTGCCAGAACTCGATCAGGTGCCGGCGCGTCTTCGCCTTCTCCGCCCTGAGGGAAGGGCCGCAGCAGTATACTCTGCCGAACGCCATGGCCGTCGCCTCGTTGTAGAGCTGGCCGCTCTGCGAAAGGTAGGCGCGCTCCCCGAAGTACTCGGTCTCGAAAAGCGTGGTAGTCCCCTCGCAGGCGGAGGGCGTCAGGATCGGCGTGTCCAGTTCGAGGAACCCGCGCGAGTCCAGGAAGTTCCTGGCCGCCGTCATGACGGCGGACCTTATGCGGAGCACGGCGAACTGCCTGGAGGAGCGGATCCACAGGTGTCTGTGATCCATGAGAAACGAGGTCCCATGCTCCTTCGGCGTTATCGGGTACTCCTCTGCGACCTGGACGACGTCGATGGCGCTCACGGAGAGCTCGTGGCCGCCCGGGGCGCGGGCGTCTTCCCGCACCGTCCCGGTCACGCGGAGCGAGGACTCCTGCGTCAGCTTCTCGGCGGCCTCGAAGGTCTCGTCCCCCACGTCGCCCTTGCTCGCGACGCACTGCATGAACCCCGTTCCGTCGCGCACCTGCAGGAAGATGATCTTTCCGCTCGAGCGCATGTTCGTGAGCCAGCCCTCGATCGTGATCTCACGGTCCACGTGCCGCGCCGCGTCCTCGATGTAGTAGCGCGTCCTCATTCCACCTCCGCTCGAGGTTACTGCCGCTTTCCCCCGGCTCCGGGGGCTCACGGACTGCGGCCTCAGTGCCAGGCGCGGACGCCCGGCCCGCTTCCCCTATCGCGTCGCCGGTCGCGGCGGACGGTACGCCCGGCCCCCCGGGGGACCTAGTCGGTGCCGGCTGCCGCCAGCTTCTCGATCGCTTCGTCCGGCCCGTCCACCAGGAGTACGTCGCCCTCCTCAAGGACGGCCTCGGGGTCGGGCAAGAGCGTCTCCGGCGCGCCCCTCTCGTCGCTCTCGGGTTTGATCACCGCGACCACGTTCAGGCCGTATCTCTGCCTGAACTTGAGCGCAGCCAGCGTCTTGTTCCACATCTCGGGAGAGGCTTCGATCCTGGCCAGGCTCATGCCCGGCGACAGCTCGACCATATCGACCAGGCTCGGCGATGCCAGCTGCTGGGCCAACCTCCTCGCCACCCACTCCTCCGCCAGGATGACCTGGTCGGCGTTCACGAGCTTGAGGATCTTGGCCTCCAGCTCGGTCATGGCCCTCGAGACGACCCTCTCGATCCCCAGCTCCTTCAGAAGCGCCGTCGTCAGGACCGCCGCCTGGAAGTTCTCTCCGATTGCGACGAGCGCCGCATCGACCTGATCGATGCCCTGCCGGACCAGCGCCTCGCGGTTCGTTGAGTCGAGCCGCACGGCCAGCGTGACCTCGTCGGCGATCGCCTGGACCAGCTCGCCGTCCAGGTCGACCGCTATGACCTCCAGGCCGCGCTGCGACAGCTCCCTGGCGACTGTCCGTCCGAGGAGACCCAGTCCGATGACCGCGTATCGTTTCATGAGATCGCCTCCGCCTGAAAGCTCCGGGGCCGCCCGTGCGCGGGGGCGGCCCCGGTCTTCCGGCCGTTACCCTATGACGACTCTCTCGCGCGGGTAGTCGTAGACCGGCTTCTCCTCGCGCTCGCCTATCGCCAGTGCGAGGGTCAGGGGTCCGATGCGTCCGGTCAGCATGATGACCATGAGCGCTATCTTCCCAACGGGCGACAGCGAGGCCGTGACACCCGTGGAGAGGCCCACGGTTCCGAAGGCCGAGACTACCTCAAAGAGGACGTCCTTCAAAGGCAATTCCTCCACGATGAGCAGCACGAACGTCCCTACGGCCACGACCACGATGCCCATGGCCACGACGACGAGCGCCTCCCTTACGCCCTCGTCCGGGACCATCCGCTGGAAGAGCTCCACCCTTCCCTTTCCCCTGAACGTCGACGTGATCGACGCCAGGACGATGCCGAAGGTCGACGTCTTGACGCCTCCCGCGGTGCCGCCCGGCGAGCCTCCGATGAACATGAGTACCGCCAGCATGAAGAGCGTCGGGACCGCGAGGTAGGACGTGCGAACCGTGTTGAAGCCGGCCGTCCTCGCCGTCACCGACGCGAAATACGACGACAGGAGCTTCTCGCCCAGGGGCTTCCCGGCGAGGATGCCGTTGCTCTCCAGGAGAAAGAAACCCAGCGTTCCCGCGAGCAGCAGGGTTGCGGTCGTCGCGAGGACTATCTTCGAGTGAAGAGACCACCTGGAGCGCATGCGCGAGGTCCCGGACGAGAGCACGCGTCGGCCGAGCACGTTCATAATCACGGGGAAGCCGAGTCCGCCCGCGATGATGAGCGTCGTGATCACGAGATTGTACGGCACGTTGTCGACGTACCGCTCGAAGCTCGTGGAGTAGAGAGAGAGCCCCGCGTTGCAGAACGCTGAGACCGCGTGGAAGACCGACCTTCCCGCAGCCTCGCCCACGCGACCGAAATCCGGCCGCGTCGTTAGAAAGAGAAGCACGGCCCCCGCCCCCTCGAGAACCAGTGTGATGCCGATCATGTATCTGAGCGTTCGCCCCACCTTGCCGAGCGACTCGAACGAGAGCATGCCCCGGAGCACCAGGCCCTCGCGCACACCGAGGCTTCTTCTAACCACGAGCGCGAAGAAGGCGGTCAGGGTTATGAGACCCAGCCCGCCGATCTGAATGAGCACCAGGATCACGCCCTGGCCGAAGCCCGTGAAGTAGCTTCCCGTGTCGAGCACCACGAGACCGGTCACGCAGACCGAGGTCGTCGCGGTGAAGGCAGCGTCGACCACGTCGATCTCGCCGGGCACGGTGGCATTCGGTGTCAGCAGGAAGAGCGTGCCGACGAAGATGAGGAGAAGAAACGAGAGTACGACCGTCCTGGGCGGCGCGATCCGCCGCGCGGCGAGGCCGCTGTTCGCCTTGACCGCCTGTCCGATAATGAGCGCGACTATGTAGAACTGGATGACGATGATGTAGGCCTTCGTGAGCGAGAAGACGGTCCTCGCCTCGAGGAAGGCCGGCAGCCAGCCCCTTGCCTGGAAGTGAAAGACCAGGCCCAGCTGGACGAGAATGAGGGCGAGCACAGCGAAGGAGGGCCAGTGCCGCCTGACGTAGGCTAGCTTCCGCGTGGAGAGGAGGAACCTCACGATCGCGTTCGCCACGAAGAGCGCCACAACGGCGAGGTCGATCATGTGCAGAAGCCGCGTCTGCCCCCGCGAAAGGTCGAACCCGTACTCCAGGACCAGGGACGCGAGCGCAACCGCGGCCACACCGTACATCAGCCTGGACAGCCACCTCGTGATCGCTTCCCTTACGGCCAGTCGCACGTTAGCCAGCCTCTCCGCTTGCGGCTTCCGCCGCGTCGCCGCGTCCCGGCTTCCCCGGCAAGACGGCTGCGCGTCGGTGGGCGGGTTCCGCCGGGGGTACGGACGCTCCCGGATGCGTCTACCACCGCGGGGGTCGAGCGCTGAGAATAAGAAGGCGGCTTCCGCGATGTCAACGGAAAAGCCCCCTTCACCCGGCCTCGGGCCCGTCGCCCGTGTCTTATGAAGTGATGTGTCAGAACGGAACTAGGGTGTTCCCCTGCCGGGAAAGGACATGCCGAATCGCGCCCGGTAGTAGGCTCGCGTACCGAAGTAGACGATCGCAAGCAGGGCGAGAAGAAGCGGCGCGCGGACTCCCGCCACGAGGGCGAAGAGACCGACCGCCACCTGGTTGGCCATAACGCGGTGCGGCCGACTCTGAGTCGCGTGCGCCCTGAGCAGAAGCGGAAGAGACAGGAGCGGGCCGTAGAAGCCCAGCAGGTCGTTCGATGCCCATCCGACCGCCGCGCCGGCCACCAGGAGCGCCAGTGCGAGCAGGCTCGTCCTCCGCGCTCCCAGCGCGACGCCCGTCGTCCTGAGACCCGCGCGGAGATCGCCCTCGATGTCGGGTATCGTCGTGGACGCGATCACCCCGGCGACCGCGAGCGCGTAGGCGAGCGCGGGGCCGGCCCACGGCCCCCTCAGGGGCCCGACCGACGTCCACCCCGCCGCGCAGGCGGCGAACCCGAATCCGAGGCCGTTCCAAACCAGGTCGAGGGGGGCCCTGGCCTTGGCGCGCAGCGGCGGCGCCGAGTAGGTCGCGTTGAGCGCCAGGCTCACGAGAAGCACCAGCCTGAAAGCGGCCGGGAGAGTGAGCGAAACAAGAGCTCCGGCCACCCAGAGAAGCCACAGCTCCACCCAGGCGGCCCGCAGAGAGATGATCCCGTCGGCCAAAAAGAAGAGCTTCCTGTTGGCCCTGTCCGACTCGCGGTCGACGATCTGGTTCAGGATGAAGCCGCCGGCGAGGACGAGCGTCATGGCGAGCAGGCCGCGCATTACGGCCGAGGGCACGAGGAATGCGGGGAAGCGCTTTCCGAAGAAGGCCGCGGCCGATCTGGCCGCGGCGAGCTGAAATATCCACAGAGGCAGAAGAGACGGGGGCCGCAGCAGGAAGACGAAGTCGAGCGGCCTCATGCCCGGACGCATCGGCTTCGAGTCGCCCGTCATCAAATCTCCCCGCTCGTCTCAGGAAGGACGCCGTCGGCCGCTCGGGTGGCGCGCGCTGCTCGTCACCCTGTGTGGCCGAACCCTCCGTCGTTGCGCGGCGTCTCGGCGAGCGCTCGCCTCTCCGCCCACCGCGCACGGACGACCGGCGCTATCACAAGCTGCGCTATCCGGTCGCCTCTCTCGACGTTGACGGTCTCCTCTCCGAGATTGGCGAGAATCACCTTTATCTCGCCTCGGTAGTCCGAGTCGATAGTGCCCGGCGCGTTCAGGACCGTAACGCCGCGCTTGTGCGCGAGCCCGCTTCTCGGCCTGACCTGTCCCTCGTACCCGGTCGGGACGGCAACGGCCACGCCCGTAGGAACGAGCGTCCGCTCTCCCGGCTCCAGGGACAGCACAGACTCGACGGCGGCCCGCAGATCCATCCCCGAGGCGCCGTCGCTCATGTAACGGGGTAGCGGCAGGTCTCCGAGATTCGGGAGTCTCACTATTTCGAGGTCGACCGTGCCCACGTTCCCGCTCGTCGTAGTCCCCGGCTGGGATCCCTCTTCCCGCATCGTGACCCCGCTGCGCCCTGCGAGAGAGTGCGGGCGTGACACCGGTCGCACTCTCTCCACTGCCGGGCGTATTTCCGTCCTAGCGCTTCGGCTTGCCTCGCCGGCGCGAGGACCGTCCTCCGCGATCGGACCGTCTCTGCGAGTCGTCGCCTCTTCCCCTGCCGCCGGAACCGCCCTCGGGCTTGGGGATCAGTGCCCGCCTGGACAGGCGCACCTTGCCGTTGTCGTCGACGCCTATGACCTTCACCTTGCAGGGGTCGCCGACCTTGACGACGTCTTCGACCTTGCCGACACGATGGTGCTCCAGCTCGGAGATGTGCACAAGGCCGTCGCGCCCCGGGAGGAACTCCACGAATGCCCCGAAGTCGGTCGTGCTTCTGACGGTGCCTTCGTAGATCTCGCCGACCTGCGGGTCCTTGGTCATGAGCTCGATCGTCTGCCTCGCGCTCTCCACGCCGTCCTTGGACTCGCCCGAGACCTTGACGATCCCCTCGTCGTTGATGTCGATGTTGGTCTCCGTCTCCTCCTGGAGCTTCCTGATGACGCGGCCGCCGGGGCCGATCACCTCGCCGATCTTGTCGCACGGGATCTGGATCATGGCGATCCTCGGCGCGTAGCGCGATAGATCGGAGCGCGGCGTAGGCAGCTCTTCACCCATCTTCGACAGGATGTGCAGTCTCGCCGTCCTGGCCTTCGCGAGCGCCTCTCTCAGAAGGTCAGCGGGAATCGCGCCTATCTTGGAATCGAGCTGGAAGGCGGTGATGCCGTCCTTGGTTCCGGCGACCTTGAAGTCCATGTCGCCGAGGTGGTCCTCCATTCCGAGGATGTCGGTCAGCACCCTGTGCTTCTCGCCCTCCTTGATGAGCCCCATGGCCACGCCTGCGACCGCCGTCTTGAGCGGCACTCCGGCGTCCATGAGAGCGAGTGAACCGGCGCAGACGGTCGCCATGCTTGAGGAGCCGTTCGACTCCAGGACATCCGACACCAGTCTGATCGTGTAGGGGAACACCTCGTCGGAAGGTATCACCGGCTCGATCGCCCGCTCGGCCAGCGCGCCGTGGCCTATCTCTCGCCTTCCCGGGCCTCTGATCGGTCGGACCTCCCCCACCGAGAAGGGCGGGAAGTTGTAGTGAAGCATGTAGCTCTTCCAGGTCTCGCCCTCGAGGGCGTCGATCTTCTGTTCGTCGCGCGTCGATCCGAGCGTCGCGACCGCGAGAGCCTGCGTCTCGCCGCGGGTGAAGACCGCGGAACCGTGCGTCCGCGGCAGCACCGAGGTCTGGACCCATATCGGCCTGACCATGTCGGGGTCCCTGCCGTCGGTCCTCCTGGCTTCGTCCAGGATCATCGCCCGCATCTCGCGCTTCTCGATCTCGCCCACGATCTCGGCCATCGCCGATTCGCTCTCGGGATACTCCTCGGAAAGCTCCGCGGCGGCGTCCTCTCGTATGGAGTCGAACGCGTCGCTCCTCTCCTGCTTGTTCGATAAGCGCGTCGCCTCGCTGATGCGGCCGCCGTAGCCGCTCTCGACGCGCTCGAAGAGACCCGCCGGGTATTCCTTCGGCGGAATGTCCATCTTCTTGATCTCGAGCCTCGACAGAAGCTCCTTCTGAAGCTCGATGGCCTTCCTTATCTCCTCGTGAGCGATGTCGAGGCCGCGCTGCATCTCCTCTTCCGATATCTCGAGGGCGCCGCCCTCGACCATCACGACCGCCTCCTCGGTACCGGCGACCACGAGGCTCAGTCGGCTCTCCTCGAGCTGGTCGAAGGTGGCGTTCGTTATGAACTCGTCTCCGACGAGCCCCATCCGGACCGCGGCCACGGGGCCGTCGAACGGTACCGGAGACATCGCGAGCGCTGCGCTGGCGCCGATCACTCCGAGCGTGTCGGAGTCGTTCTCGCCGTCGGCCGACAACACGCTCACCTGCACCTGCACCTCGTGGCGCATGTGCGATGGCAGAAGGGCTCTCACCGGCCTGTCGATCAGCCGCGCGGAGAGGATCTCCTTCGTCTGGGGACGCCCCTCGCGCTTGAAGAAGCCGCCGGGTATCTTGCCGGCCGCGTAGAACTTCTCCCGGTAGTCGACAAACAGGGGGAGCCAGTCGCGGTCGATCGGCTTGTTGGTGTGAGTGACCGTGGCGAGGACGATCGTGTCCCCGTACCTTACTACCGCCGAACCCGCGGCCTGCTTGGCCAACTTCCCCGTCTCGAGGGTCAGCTGCCGTCCCGCCCATTCCATCTGTACTGACTCAAGCATTACTTCCTCCATCTTCTCGGACTGCTTGAACAAAGCCCTCCCGCCGTGCTCGCGGGAGGGCCAGCAGTGACTTGGATCCCGAAATGTCGCCCCGAAGACCTTGCGTCTAGCGGCGCAGTCCGAGTTCCTTGATGACCTGCCTGTAGCTCGAAGCCTTGTGCTCCTTGAGGTAGTTCAGAAGCCGGCGCCGCTTCCCCACCATCTTGAGAAGGCCCAGCCTCGAGTGGTTGTCCTTCTTGTGCTTTTCGAAGTGCGATGAGAGAGTCTCGATCCGCTCCGTCAGCAGAGCTATCTGAACCTCGGCGGACCCGGTATCGCCCGCGTGCGTCTCGAACCGCTTTACGATCTCCCTCTTCTTCTCTTTCGATAGAGACAATGCGTGGTACCTCCGTGGATCTTCGTTCACGTGTCGCCCGGCACAACTTCGTCAAACTAGCACAAGGATTGTATCGTGTCAAAAGGATTTTCGAGCGGCCGCCCGCCCCGGCTCCGCGGCTCCGGGACCGGCCGACCCGGCTCCCGTCAGCTCCTCAGTCTCTCAACGTCGGCCGCTATCTGGTTCGCGAGCTCCTCCACCGAGGAGAACGCCCTGTCCTCCCGCAGAAACTCCAGGACGTCGACTTCCATGCTCGTACCGTAGAGGTCCGCCGCGAGTTCCAGCACGTGGACCTCGGCCCGTCTGCCCCCAGGGCCCAGCGTCGGCCTGGTCCCCACGTACAGGAGTCCCGGCCTCCCGTCCATGCCTCTCAACGACACCGAGTAGACCCCGTCGCCCGGGAGAAGCTTGGCGGCGGGCAGGTCCAGATTGGCCGTGGGGATCCCCATCGACCGCCCGACGCCATCCCCGGGCACCACCTCTCCCCTCACGCGGTACGGGCGCCCCAGCATGCCGGTGGCCGACCTCGGGTCTCGCTCTAGGAGAGCCCTTCTGATCCGCGTGCTCGACACCGGCCGTCCCTCCCACAGGACCGGCGCGACGACGTCGAGACCGAAACCCAGTTCCCTTCCCAGCAGGGAGAGTCTGGAGAGGTCGGCGGCTCGTCCCTTGCCCATGTGAAAGTCGTAGCCCAGCACAAGGTGCGATCCGCGCCCTACTCCGATGCGCGAGAGGAACGAGCGCGCGTCGCTGGCCGCCGTCTCCCTCGTGAACGGGACGATCCACAGCTCAGACAGATCCGTCCGGCCCAGCAGCTCCGCCTTCTCATCGCCCGGCGTCAGCAGGCCCGGAGGCTCTCCGGACGCCACGACGACGGCCGGATGCGGCTCGAACGTCACGGCCACGGGCTCGCCCCCGGCGGCCCCGCACGACGATACCAGCTCTGCGATGACCGCCTGGTGTCCTACGTGGAATCCGTCGAAGTTGCCGATCGTCAGATAGAGTGGCTCGCCCGCCGGGAGTCGGCTCCTGTCCGGGGGTCGGACTACCCTCATGTTCCTCCCCACTTCTTCCGCCGGCGCGGGTGTCGGGCCTCTACGGCGTCTCGAACACCTTCACTGGCCGGATGTCCTTGCCGCCGCGCTCCGCCCCCTCCACTCTGCCCACCGCCAGAAGCTGCCTGCCGTCCTCGGTGAGGCGAAGATGGTCTCCCGGGCCCGCGGCGGTCCTGTCGTCCTCGACTCGGATGGAGCCGCCGAACACTACACTCTCAGCTTCTTCATCGTGGAGCAGGAGCGCCGGCCACCGGGAGAGAGCGTCGAACATAGTCAGCCCGACCTCCGTGAGGTCACTCTTGAGGTCCTCGACCTCAGAGAGCGGCGACGCCTGCTCGAGCGAGAACCGGCCGACCCGCGTTCTGACGAGTTCAGCGAGATGGGCCCCCGTCCCGAGCCTCTCGCCGAGGTCGTGCGCGAGCCTTCGTACATACGTGCCTTTGGAGCACACGAGCGCGAATTCGAGCCGCGGCTCCTCGTATCTCAAAAACTCGAAACTGTGAATCGTGATCGGACGCGGCTTCCGTTCCACGACGACGCCCTTTCGGGCCAGCTCGTACAGGGGACGCCCGTCCCTCTTCACCGCAGAGGTCATTGGAGGAACCTGTTCGATGCGTCCTGTGAACTCGTTCATGGCGCGGCGGAGGCGCCGTTCGTCGAGTCCTTCGACGGGCCGCTCGCTCAGGACCGATCCCTCTGCGTCGTGCGTGTCGGTCGAGGTTCCCAGGACGATGCTGCCTCTGTATTCCTTCTCGGTGTCGACTATGAACTGCGACAGGCGCGTCGCCTTGCCGATGAGGATGACCAGCACTCCCGTCGCAGCCGGATCGAGCGTGCCGGCGTGTCCGATCCGGCGGACGCCCGTCGACCGCCTGAGGCGGCTTACGACGTCGTGGGAGGTGAGTCCCGACGGTTTGTCGATCGCGAGCACGCGGTCCAACTTCACCTCCGCTCGAGCGAGGAGGCGACCGCCGCGATGAGCCTCTCTCTAGCCTCTGCCATCGGTCCGGGCAGCGCGGCGCCGGCCGCGGCGCGGTGTCCTCCGCCCCCCATCATCCCGGCTATCTCGTTCACGTCCGCCTCGCCGCTGGAGCGCAGGCTGACCCTGACGCGCTCTCCCTCTTCTCTGAGAAGAGCCGAGACCTCGACGTCTCTCAACAGGTGCCCGTAGGAGGCGAGTCCCTCTATGTTCTCTCCGGAGACGCCGGCCTCTTCCCTCATCCGATCGGTCAGCGTCATGATGGCGAGCCGCCCGCCGAGCTCGCTCTCCAGGGAGGCCAGCACCAGGCCGAGCAGCCGCAGCCTGCCGGTCGGCTGCTCGCCATAGACGTGCTTGGCTACCCACGGCGCCTCCGCCCCGGCCTCGACCAGTCTCGCCGCAGTCCGAAACGTCCGGGCGTCGGTGTTTCCGAACCTGAATCCGCCCGTGTCGGTGAGCACCCCTGCGTAGAGGAGCGTGGCCGTCTCGCCATCCGGCGCGTGACCTGCCTCCGACATCAGCTCGTAGACGAGAAGCGACGCCGACGACGCGCAAGTATCCACGAGATTCGCGTCCCCGTAGTGCGCGTTGCCCGGGTGGTGGTCGACGTTTATGACGGTGCGGGCCGCCTCCAGGTACCCCTCGGGCGCCCCGGTCCTTCCCGGATCCGGAGTGTCGAGCACGACCACCGCCCACTCGGAGGGGTCCCCAGGGTACTGCCGCGATATGAGGCCGGCGTCAGGGAGAAAAGCGAACTGCTCAGGAACGCCGTCGCGCATCACGACCAGCGTCTCTCGTCCGCCGCTGCGCAGCCATCTGGCGGTCGCCAGAGCTGAACCCAGGGAATCCCCGTCGGGTCTCACGTGCGCCGTGACGACGTAACGGGCACACCCCCCTAGCGCTCCGAGCACGGCCTCAGTCTTCGCCCTCAAGTCCCTCTTCTGCCTCGTCCGGGCCGTCGGAGCCGCCTTCCTCTTGCTCAATCGCTTTCAGGACCTCCGCTATGCGGATGTAGTTCTCCGCGGATTCGTCGAGGATGAACGCGAGCCGCGGGACGACACGGAGGTTCAGGGTGTGCGCAAGCTCCCCGCGAAGGAAGCGCCCCGCGTGACGCAGACGCTTGAGAGAATCGCTTCCCCCGAGTCCTCCCAGAAAGCTCACGTAGACCTTGGCGTGCCTGAGGTCGTCCGACACCTCGAGCCGGGTTATCGTCACCATCCCGATCTTCGGGTCGCCGAGTTTCCTGTCGAGTATGAAACCCAGTTCTCTTCGCATTGCTTCGGCCACCCGAAGCACGCGCTTGCTGGTCAAGACCTCTCTCCTTCGTTCCTCACTTCGACCTCGCCGCCGAGGCGACCTCCGGTCGCGCCTCTAACCGGCATGGACCCTCGAGGCTCGCGCTACCCCGTCAGAGTATTTCCATCTCCTGCCGTGTCACCTCGGCCCTGGGTTCCGACTCGACCAGAGCCAGGACCTTCGACAGGACTTCATTGACGAAGCGGCGGTCGTTGGCAACGACCGCCACTCCGAGAGCACTTCGCTGCCTCGAATCGGGTTCGCCGACCTCAGCGACCGATACATTGAACCTCGACGAAATCCTGTCCTTGAGGCTCCGGACCACCCGCCTGCGGTCCTTGAGGGACCGGCTTTCCCGTATCAGCAGGTCGATCTCGATTATCCCTACTACCAATCAGGGCTCCCCGCTCTCTCACTAGCCGGAAGAACCGCCGAGCTTCCGGGCGATCTCCTCTATGTCGATTATCTCGATGAGATCGCCTTGCTCGATGTCGTCCAGACCCTCGATACCTATCCCGCACTCGAAGCCGGTCTGAACCTCGCGCACGTCGTCCTTGAACCGCTTGAGGGAGTCTATCGTCCCTTCGAAGTGAACCATCTCGTCCCTGATGACGCGCGCCTTCGCGCCTCGCTTGACCTGCCCGGAAAGGACGTAGGCTCCGGCTATGGTGCCGCGATTCGGGACCTTGAACGTCTCCCGTACCTCGGCCTTGCCGATGACGACCTCGCGCCGCTCCGGCTCGAGCATGCCCTCCATCGCCGCCCGGATGTCCTCTACCGCTTCGTAGATGACCCTGTAGAGCCGTATCTCGACGTGCTCGCGCCGGGCCAGATCTCTGACTCGAGGCGTCGCCGTGATGTGGAAGCCGACTATGACGGCGTCGGACGCGGCGGCCAGGAGCACGTCGCTCTCCGTGACACTGCCGACGCTCTTCCTGATGACCTCGACTCTGACCTCGTCGGTCGACAGGGCCTCCAGCGCGTCGGCGAGCGCGCCGACCGAACCGTCTACGTCGCCCTTAATGACCAGCCTGAGCTCTCTTACATCACCTTCTACGATCCTCTGATGCAGATCCTCGAGGGTGACCCTGTGGCTGAATCTCGTCGTGCGCTCCCACTGCTGCTGCTGGCGCTTGGCGCTGATGTCCTTGGCGAGCCTCTCGTCAGACACCACGGCCACCAGGTCGCCCGCCTGCGGCACACCGTTGAGACCCGAGACCAGCACCGGCTCGGAAGGCCCGGCCGAGTCGACCGACCTGTTCCACTCGTCGAAGAGCGCCCTTACCTTGCCGTCGGCCAGACCCGCAACGAACGGATCGCCCACCGACAGCTTGCCGCTCTGCACGAGCACGGTCGTCACGATGCCCCTGCCGCGTTCCTTCTCGACCTCGATGACCACGCCCCTCGCCGGTCCGTCCCGCACCGCGGTCAGCTCCAGAAGGTCGGCCTGGAAGAGAATCTCCTCCAGGAGCTTGGGGATGCCGTCGCCAGTCTTGGCGGACGTCTCGACGACCATCGTATCGCCTCCCCACTCCTGGACCGTCAGCCCGTGCTGCGACAGGTCGGACCGCACCCTCTCGGGGTTCGATGACGGAAGGTCGATCTTGTTGATAGCCACGATGATGGGAATCCCGGCCGCCTTGGCGTGGTCGATGGCCTCCAACGTCTGCGGCATCACGCTGTCGTCCGCCGCCACGACCAGGACCGCGATGTCCGTGATCTGGGCGCCTCTCGCCCTCATGGCGGTGAACGCCTCGTGGCCCGGCGTGTCGAGGAAGGTCACCTTCTTGCCCTCGTGCTCCACCTCGTACGCGCCTATGTGCTGTGTGATCCCTCCCGACTCGCCGGCGATGACGTTCGAGCTTCTGATGTAGTCCAGTAGCAGCGTCTTGCCGTGGTCGACGTGCCCCATCACGACCACGACGGGCGCCCGCCCCTTCTCCTCGTACTCCTCGACCGCGTCCTCGCGCTCCTCCCGCAGGATGTCCTCGCCGTACTCCTCGAGGAACTCGACCTCCTGGTCGAACGCGTCCGCCAGAAGCAGGATCGTGTCGGCGTCGAGGCGCTGGTTGATCGTGACCATGAGCCCGATGTCGAGGCACTTCTTGATAATGTCGTTCGGAGCCATGTCGAATGCCTCGGCGATCTCACCGACAGTCGAGAACTCCGCGACCTTCGTCTTCTGCTCCTCTGTCGCCGCTTCCTCGCCCTTCCTGCCGCGACGCTTCCGCCGCTTCGGTCTTCTTTCCTCCGTCGCGGCCAGCGTACGCCTCACCGTGTCCTCGACCGTCTTCTGGTCTACGCGCGGCTTTCGCCTGCGGCCTCTCTTCGAGGGCTCGCCGCGTTTGCCCTTCTCCGGCTTCCGGGCGGCCACCTTCTTCTTTGAAGGCTCCTCGCGCTTCGCCGGCTTCCTGGCTTCCGCGGGCTTCTTGGCCTGCGCCGGCTCCTTCTCCGCCTTCTTGCCCTTCTTCGCCGGCGCCTTCCGCCGCTCCCTCACCGCCTTCTTGACCTTCTTGGCGTACTCCCGCTTCACGGCCTCCTTCTTCTTCTCGAACTCCGCGCGCACCTTCTCGACCGCCTCGTCGTCGATGGCGTTCATGTGGCTCGAGAAGTCGTAGCCCAGCTTGCTGAGCATCCCTATGAGGGCCTCGCTGGATATTCTGAACTCCTTGGCCACCTGGTAGATTCGCTTCTTCGGCACGCGGCACCTCCGTCAGTCTGTCGCTATTCTTCTTCCCGGCACGCTGCGGGCAGCTTCATCTAGGATCGGACCTCTACGTCGTCGTCGGGCTGCTGCTCGTTCTCATCGGTTCCGGTCTCGCGGGCGCCCTCCTTCTGGACCCCCTGCTTCTCTTTCTCGTCGGCCTCTTCCTCCCCGGGCGCTTCATCATCGGCCTCGGGTTCTTCCTCGTCGGCTTCGGCCGCTCCGGGCGCCTCAGCGTCGGTGTCGGGTTCCTCCCCGTCGCCCTCTTCCTCCCCGGGTGCCTCATCATCGGCCTCGGGTTCTTCCTCGTCGGATCCTGCCCCGGTCGGAGTCGCCTCCTCCTCTTCCTCCGCTTCTTCCTCTTGCTCTTCCCGCTCAGCCGCCAGCGCCTCCTCTTCTTCCGCCTCGGCCTCCGCCTCTTCCTCCTCACGCCTCTGGGCCTCGAGGGCCTCGGCTCTGGCCTGCTCCTCCATCTCCTTCAACTGAACCTGCTTCTCCTCTTC
>WJLY01000311.1 GCA_014728245.1 Candidatus Effluviviaceae Genus IV sp. | reverse complement strand
GTCTATCGTCCGCAGCTCCTCCAGGAGCGACCGGCAGGCGGCGCAGCTCTCAAGATGTCGCTCGAGCACCGCAGCCCTTTCCGGCGCCAGCTGCCCGTCGATCAGATCCTGGAGTTGCTCTCTCGCATGTACGCAGTCCACGCTGAGCACCTCTCACCTGCCTGAGCCGGGCGCACCTTCCCGTCCACTCATGAGACCCCGGAGGCCGCGGCCGGGTTTCGCAGTACTATCTTAGCACCCTTCTGACGACCGTTACGTTCCCTGCCCGGTCGACGGCCCTTACGGCCACCGAGTGCTCGCGCTCGCCCTCGACCTCGAGAGCCACCTCGAACCTCTCCCCGCGGGAGTCGTAGCTCCCGTCGCGCGCGTGCGCCCACTGCCACTCGCCGTAGTCTATGGCCACCTCCACCCCGGAGAGCTGGGACAGCCGGTCGGTGGCGTCGCCCCTGACAACGAGGGTGCCCGAGTCGTAGTCCAGCTCCAGCCCCTCGAGGACGGGCGACTCGTTGTCAACGACGAATGGCCCGCTGTCCGCCTCCCCCCGGGCGCGGCTCTCGGGAGGATTCGCAGGCCCGTCGCTGGCGACGACTCGTATACGGTACCTGCCGTCGGGCATCGACGCGGTGTCCCAAGTGTGGACCGTGCGCGTCAGCTCCTCGGCCAGGAGCTTCCACTCCTCCTCGTCGTCCGAGCGTATCCACAGATCGAACTCGAGGAGATCGCCGTTGGGGTCGGCGGCGCTCCACTCGGCCGTTCGCACGCCCCGGAGCAGGGTGGGGACTCCGTACCGGTCCCGGCTCCCGCCGGACAGCGAGTAGGTCACCTCGACTCCGCTGGGAAGCGTCTGGGAGGCAGCTCCGTCGACGCCGTTGCCCGTCGTGTTCACCTCGCCGGGTTCGTAGACCGTAACCTGCCCGACGCGGGGCGGCAGGTTCTCGGTCCTGTACGCCACCCGGGCGCCCCTCAGGACCGGAGAGCGGCCGCCCGCCGACGTGAGTACCGCCTTCCACTGCAGGAAGCGCGCGGAGGGGCTCCGGACACGACCCTCCCCGGCCGGACCGACCTCCGTCCACTCGCTCCACGACTGATCGGGCGAGCCGGTGTTGCCGCTTCTCGTCGAGACCGCCAGAGACGTGCCGGCGGGTCGCTCGGCCTCCCACGACATCTCTCCCCAGAAGGCGGCAGCGCCCGCGTCCAGAATGTCGGACTCGTACGCTCCGGCGGCCGCCGGCGAGCGCGAAACCACGTAGACAGCCGCGCCGAGCCCCGTGGTCACGACGGCGCCTTCCGCGCCGCCGGCTATGGAGAGCACCTGGTCGTCGGCAAGCTCGGTCACGACGTCGACCTTGCCCACGTCGTCGATGGAGTAGACCCGGCCACGGTCTCCGGTACCGAACCAGATCCGTCCGTCGACACCCGTGCCGAGCGCCGTGATCGGGGCGTCGTCCGAGTACCAGAGCTCGACGGCCCCGCCGGCGGGCGTCAACGCGTACACGGAGCCCTCTCCGAAGCTCTGGCCGAACTCCTCGCCGGGAGATAGCACGTCGTCGTAGGAGATGGTCGTGCCGGAGAAGACGACGCGCCCCGCGCCGTCGGCGGCTATCCCCGTGATCTCCTCGTACGCTGAATCGAAGAGCGCCCTCGGCTCCGACCCCGGAGTCACGTCCAGGAGCAGCCCGCCCGGCGACGTCCCCGCTATTATGCGTCCGTCCACAGCCGCCAGCGCGGTCACGCTCGCCTGCGACGACGCGTACACCCTCTCCTCGCTCCCGCCCTCTCCCACGACGAACACGCAGGCCGAGTCGCCGGTCCCGACGGCCAGCCCGTGCTCAGGCGAATAGGCCATGCTCCACACGTAACCCTGTCGAGAATCGAAGAAGGCCGCGAGCTCGGGCTCTTCGGAGAGCCGGTACACCAGGCCGCCGGGGGCGCTGCCCACGTAGACGTCGCCCGCGGGCGACACGGCCAGCGCCGGAAAGTCGGCCGACTCGTCCTCGGCCAGAACCGCGGCGTCCTCCCCTTCGAGCCGCACGAGTCGCCCCGGAGTGCCGCAGACCGCGTAGACCGGTCCTCCGTCCGCTAGCGAAGCGGCCCAGACATAGTCGAGACCCTCGACAACGCTTCGCTCGAACGTCGGAGCGCAGACGATCGTCCCGTCGTGCGTCACCGACGCTCCGTCCGGACGCCCGGTCGCCATCGACCGGAACGAATCTACGGTCCAGAAGTCCGTGGAGACCGAGAGCGCCGCTGAGGGACAGAGAGACAGAAGCAGGACGATCGTTCCGGTCGCTCGCATGGCGGACGTTCGGAGCATTGCGCCTCCTCCGTGTGCTGTGGCTTCAGTCATCGGTCCTGCGCCACATAGACGACGAATTCGTGAAAACCGAGCGACTCAAGCTCAGTGGAAACGGAGTCCTCCCAGAGCACGCTCATCTCGGCGCGCCCGACGGCTCCGCTCCCGGCCGCCGATCCCATCACGAGCGCCGCTTTCCCGGGAACGCGCACCATCTCCTTGCCCATGTGCGTCATTCCCGGCCGCGGCGAGAGCAGCTGCGACACGACCGTGTTGCCCGGCTTCGAATCGCGGATGAGGTCCCGGAGCTGGTCCCAGGTACGGGGCCGGCGGCCGGAGCCCAGCCGTTCCGCGTCCCACTCGTGGAAGGAAGCCGCCCCGCCGGTTCTCACGATCAGCGGGCCGGGGGCCGTTCCCTCGGGAACGCGCAACTCGAGCGACCTTTCGGACGTTTCGCCGTTCCAGTCCCTCGTCTCGACGCTGAGTCGAATCGGATCGCCCGGCCGGTATACCGCGCGGTCGGCGGTCACGCGCTCTATCGACGCCGGACGCGCGCCCTCCACCACATCCACTTCGAGCGAGGCGGACGTGACTTCGACTCCCTCGAACGAGCTGTCCATGACGACGTCGAGGAGCGCCCCGAGCTCGCCCCCCGCCCTCCGCGCGGGCTGCATGCTGTAGGAGAATGCCTCGTACGACACCGGCCCCCTTGTGGTCTCGAGGGTCGCCCTCAGCCCGACCGAGGCCCGACCCGTGGAGAAGGCCGCCTCGGTGACGGCGGCAGTGGCCGCCAGGCCTGCAAAGAGCGAGGAATAGGGTCTGGTGCGGGCCACCTCGAACTGGTACTCGGCGGGCTCCGAGGCCGGCGCGAACCTGACGACCACCGAGAGAGGCAGCGTCGGGGGCCCGGGGCCC
>WJLY01000310.1 GCA_014728245.1 Candidatus Effluviviaceae Genus IV sp. | reverse complement strand
GGTTCCCGCACTCCCATTGAACCCGCAACGCGCGGCTCGCGACTCGCCGCGCGCCCGAAGGCCGGCCGCCTGTGGCGCTCTTGCGTTCAGTCGATCGGTATGCTCTCGCCGTCGAGCGGCACGACGACGCCGGGGAGCCCGCGCTCGGTGAGAAGGTTCGCCAGCGAGAGCGCCTGCTCCTCGCTCCCGTGCACGACGACGGTCCTCCGCGGCTGCCTCTTGATGCCGAGAGCGAACGCCAGCAGCTCGTCCCGATCGGCGTGGGCGCTGAATTCACCGAACACCGCCACACGCGCCCGCATGGAGTGCACCTTCCCGAAGATCTTGATTCGCTTCTCGCCCGCGGCGATCCGCCTCCCCAGAGTGTGCTCCGCCTGATAGCCGACGATCAGGACCGCGTTCCGCCGTTTTCCGATGTGGTTCTTGAGGTGGTGAAGCACCCGCCCCGCCTCGCACATGCCCGAGGCCGAGATGATCACGGCCGGTCCGGGCATGTCGTTCAGCTTCTTGGACTCGCGCACGTCCTCGATGTATGTGGCCCGAGAGAACCCCAGGGGATCGTTGCCCTCGGCGACGAAAGACCTCATGTCCTCGTCGTAGCACTCGGCGTGCTTCCTGAAAACCTCTGTCGCGCGTACGGCGAGAGGGCTGTCGACGAAGATGGGTACCTCGGGAACACGTCCTTCGCTCATGAGTACGTGCAGCTCGTAGACGATTCGCTGGGTCCGTCCCACGGCGAAGGACGGGATGATCACCTTGCCGCGTCGCCTGATGGTCCGCCGCAGGAACCCGGAGAGCTCGTCGCGGATCTCGTCTATCGGACCGTGTGTCCTCGCGCCATACGTGCTCTCGGTGACGAGCACGTCGGCAGAGTGGACGGGCGTCGGATCGCGGAGGATCGGCATGTCGCTTCGTCCGAGGTCGCCCGTGAACACGATGGTGCGCGACGTGCTTCCTTCGCGCGCGTCGATCTGGATCGTCGCCGAGCCGAGGATGTGCCCCGCGTCTCTGAAGACGGCTTCAACCCCGGGCAGCACGTCCACGCGTTCCCCGTACGCAACGGGAGTCAACAGTCCCACGGTGCTGTCGACATCGTCTTCCGTATAGACCGGCTCGAGCGGCAGATCGCCTCTCTTCCGACGCCTTCGGTTGAGGTACTCGAGGTCCTGTCTCTGGACGTACGCGCTGTCTCTGAGCAATATGTCCGCGAGGTCCGCCGTGGCGCCCGTACAGAAGATCCTACCGCGGAACCCGTTTTTGACGAGCGTCGGAAGGCTGCCGCAGTGGTCGACGTGGGCATGCGAGAGAAGCACAGCGTCGATGGAACGCGGGTCGAACGGCAGATTCCGGTTCCTGCGTTCGCTCTCGGCCCGCCTTCCCTGGAAAAGCCCGCAGTCGAGCAGCACGCGCCGTCCTCCCGCCTGCAGGACGTGCTTGCTTCCCGTGACATTGCGCGCGGCTCCATGTACCGTCAGTATCATCAGTGCCTCCGCACGGGACGGCCCCCGGCCCGGCTACACGCCGCGCCCTCGTGGGCGCTGCCTTTCGGCTTGTGACGCATCGAAAGATTGTGGTAGGTTATACGAAGCAATAGCTGCGCTCAAGCACGGCCTGCCGGCCCGCCACGGGCGGAGGAGCGCAGACAAGTCGTTGGGGGTGGCCACACGGCCTGAGATGAACACCCCTGGAACCTGAACTGGGCAATGCCAGCGTAGGGAAACGGCTCCACGACTCGCTGCGAGCGCGAGTACGCCCCATGCCGCCTGGCGTGGGGTTCGTGTCATGGGAAGCGACTCGCCGGGGTCATCCGTAGTGAGCCGAAGAGAGACTGGAGGAAATCGTGATCGACGACGTCATGGTGAGTCGCGCAATAGCCGAGCGCTTTCACGAGAAGCTCATGTCCGCCCTGGAGCTCGACGTGGCCATCGTCGGAGCGGGGCCCGCCGGCTTGGTGGCGGGCGGCTATCTGGCCCGCGCGGGGAAACGCGTGGCCCTCTTCGAGAGCAAGTTGTCTATCGGTGGCGGAATGTGGGGTGGCGGAAACTTAATGAATGAGATCGTCGTACCCACCGACGCCCTACCCGTGTTCGACGACTTCGGAGTGAAGTACCGCGAGTTCGGCGGCGGATACTACACGGCCGACGCCGTCCACGCCGCCTCGGCGCTGGCATACAAGGCCACGTCCGACGGGCTGACGGTCATGAACACGTCGCGCGTCGAGGACGTCATGTACGCCGACGGCCGCGTGACCGGCGTCGTCTTCATCTCGAGCCCCGTGCTCTCCGCCGGCCTCCACGTAGACCCGATCGCGGCCGGCGCCCGCGCGGTGGTCGAAGCCACCGGGCACCCGTGCGAGGTCGCGCACGTCCTGGTCAGGAAGATGGGGCTCAAGCTCACGAGCGAGTCGGGCGGAATAGCGGGCGAGCGATCGATGAGCGCCGAGAGCGGCGAGCGCCTCGTTGTGGAGAAGACCGGAGAGATATTCCCCGGGCTCTACGCCGCGGGCATGGCCGTCGCCGCGGTCCATGGGGGGCACAGGATGGGCCCTATATTCGGCGGAATGCTGCTCTCGGGGAAACGTGTGGCCGAGATGATAATCGAGGATCTCGATGGAGCCGCCTAGAGAGGATCTCTCCCGTGAGCGCGGGAGTCCCCGCGACGCAAGGCGGCTGCTCGCAGAGCGCGGCGGGCTCTACCTCATTCTCACCGGGCCGAGGATACCGCACCGTGATCTCGCGATCGCGGCGGCGGAGCTGCGCGTTCCAGTGGTCCAGCTCAGGGAAAAGGAAATGGACGACGACGAGCTGGTCGACACTGCCGCGGGTCTGGTCGAGATCACACGGGACACGGAAACGCTCCTTCTCGTGAACGACAGGCCGGACGTCGCTCTCAGGGCAGGGGCCGACGGCGTGCACGTCGGGAGAGAAGACATGCCGCAGGCGGTCGCGAGGAAGCTCCTCGGAGAACACTCGGTGGTCGGCGTCACGGGGAACACCGTCGAAGAGGCGCACGCGGCACGTGCCGGAGGAGCCGACTACCTGGGCGCGGGACCCGTCTTCCCCACGGAAACCAAGCCCGACGCGAAGAGCCCGATCGGGCCAGAAGGCCTCCGTGAAGTCGTCGGGTCGGTGCCCGGCTTCCCGGTCGTGGCGATAGGAGGCATAACGGCCGACAGCGTCGGCCGGGTCATGGAGACCGGCGCCAGATACGCGGCAGTCGTCTCGGCGATCTGCCGGGCCCGCGATCCCGTGGCGGCGCTCGAGGCCATGACGAGAGAGATAGGGAAGGTCACGGGCTGACGGAACTCGCAGGAGAACGGACACGTGGACGCCGAGTACGACATCGACGCGCAGGTCAACTGGCAGGACCTCCACTACTGCCCCAGATGCGGAGCCGAGCTGACTGAGCGGGAGGTCCGCGGACAGGTCCGGCCGAGGTGCGACGACTGCGGGTACGTGTTCTACACGCCCCCCGCGCCGGTCACCTGCGCCGTCGTGGTGAGGGACGGCCGCGCACTTCTGGTCAGGAGGAGGTACCTTCCCAAGGCCGGCCAGTGGTGCCTCCCCGCGGGCTTCGTCGAGCCGGGCGAGTCGCCCGCCGAGAGCGCTGCGAGAGAGGTTCTGGAGGAGACCGGCCTCGCTGTCGAGATAACTGGGATAGTCGACAGCTGGGCGAGCAGAGAGGACCCGAGGACCCCGGTCGTCTG
>WJLY01000309.1 GCA_014728245.1 Candidatus Effluviviaceae Genus IV sp. | reverse complement strand
CTCCTTAGCCGAACCGCCCGCGCTCGCGGGGCGGAGCGCTCGGGTCGAACAGCGGCTTCTGGAAGCTCTCCAGGTAGCCCTTCTGCTGAAAGTGCGTCAACGCCTCCTCGGTCGTCGCGAAGACCTTCGTCGCGGTCTCGGTGATGAACGGCGACGGCTCGAGCTTCGGCTGCCAGACGACGTAGACCTCCTTGGTCCCCTCGAAGGCGTGCTGCAGCTCGCGCTCGACGCCCGACGACAGCCCCGGCTTGCCGCTGGGCAGCTCGGGAATGAAGCTCACGATCATGTCCGACTGGTCGATCAGCTTGAAGTCACGGGCATAGATCTGGGCGTCGATGTCGCGGGCGATGCTGGTGACCTCGGCCACGTCGAACTCGACGTCGCGGTCGTGCACGCGAACGGTGAACCGCGTCTGCCCCTCCTGCATCGCGACCGCCGCGTCCGACAGCAGCCGCTTCTCGTCCATGTCGCCCGGGTCAAAGGTGATGAAGTGCTCGGCGAGGGTTGCCCGAAAGGCGTCGATCTCGGCCAGCGTGTCGGGCATGTCCATCACGTGCGTCATCGGGAACGACGGGTACACCCGCTTGGTCTCCGGCTTGAAGATCAGCCGGTAGAACGACTCGACCGTGCTGTCCTCCACGCCGCGGGCGAAGACGAAGAAGCAGCCGTGGCCGCGGACCGCACTGGCCAGCACCTCGGTCGCCAGGATTTCCTCCTCGCGCCAGACGAGGATGTCCTTCAGGGCGTGCGGCACGTCGTGCTCACGCGTCAACCGCTCGTGGATGGCGTCCACGTTGTCGACCAGCGTAATGTACACGTCGGCATCCAGCGCCAGCATCTGGTCGTGGTCGAAGGCCGGGAACAGGCCGTGCTTCCAGCGGAACGACGCGTGCGTGTTCACGATGACGGTCTCGTGCTGGTCGACCTCCGCGAGGATGTCCTTGAACACCGATCGCCGCAGGGCCCCGAGGCGGGCCAGCGGCAGATCCAGGATCCGCCCCGGCCGGACGTCCTGGGCCTCGGCGTACATCATGTCCCCGACGTGGAACCGGCGGACCGACTTGCCCCGGGACTCGGCCAGGCGGGCCACCTTCTCGATGAAGGGCTTCTTGTCGACACCGACCTGGCCGGTCACGACCACGCGGCGGCCCCGGTGTCGCGAGCGGCCGAAGAGGCCGGGCTGGATGCTGTCGCTCATGGGCAATGTCCTGCGTCCCCCGCGGGACCGGCCGAAAAAACGGATCTTGACCTCTCAATGGCTTTGCATATGATGACAGGTTCGCGGCAGGTTGACAACGGTTAGCCGGCCGGTCGTCGCGGCTGTGGCGGAATTGGCAGACGCGCTAGGTTCAGGTCCTAGTCCGGATTACTCCGGGTGGAGGTTCGAATCCTCTCAGCCGCACTGGGAGCACAGGCCGGGTGGCCCACTCGCGCGCGGGCCACCCTCGTTCTCTTGCAGCTGT
The DNA here is from genome assembly GCA_014728245.1 of Candidatus Effluviviaceae Genus IV sp. Classification (GTDB taxonomy): domain Bacteria; phylum Joyebacterota; class Joyebacteria; order Joyebacterales; family Joyebacteraceae; genus WJLY01. Next base: position 1,862 of record WJLY01000309.1, on the reverse strand, counting down.
CGTGGCCGCGCGCCGGCGCCGGGTTGGGGGCTCCCATCCCGCAGGTAGACGGAGCGGAGCGCGACGGGGTTCGGCACGCCCGTATTCGCTGCTGACCCGCATCTCTCTCTGCGACCCAGCGGAGCCCGTCATGGGACAATCGTACCGCGACACCGCGCAGACCGAGCGGGAGGTCGTGCAGCTGCGCGCCCGCGTGGCCGAGCTCGAGGAAGCGCTGGCTGGCGCGCGACGGACGGAGGATGCGGCCCGCTGTTTTGACGAGCGCTGCCGGCTCGCGACAGAGGCCGCGCAACTCAACGTGTGGGACTGGGATATCGCGGCCGGCACAGTATGGCGCAACGAACGCTTTTACCAGGCGTTCGGGCCGCTGGGCGCGGGGGAAGATCCGTACGAGTACTGGGAGCAGCGCATCCATCCGAAGGATCGCACCCGCGTCCTCGGTGTCCTTGCGTCCATGATTAAGGGCCGCGACAGTCGCTGGGAGTGCGCCTACCGCCTGCGCCGCGCCGATGGCAGCTACGCCCACGTCGTGGATCGGGTCCTGGTGCAGTATCCCGCACACGGCTCCGCCACCCGCGTGCTGGGTGTCGTCATCGACATCACCGAGCGCCAGGACGCGGCTGCCGCTGTCGCGCGTTCCGAGCGCCGCTTCCGCGAGCTCTACGACCGGCTCGAGGACGGCATCGTCTCGACCGATCTCGACGGCGTGTTTCTCGACTGCAACCCGACGTACGAGAAGATGCTCGGCTACACCATCGACGAGCTGCGCCGCAAGACCTACCCCGAGCTCACCCCGGCACGCTGGCACGACTGGGAAAGCCGGCTCGTCCAGGAGAGGATCATCGGCCAGGGTTCCTCCGGTCTCTACGAGAAGGAGTACATCCGCAAGGACGGTACGGTCTTTCCGGTCGAACTGAATACATACCTCGTGCGCAATGACGCCGGCGAGCCGATCGGCATGTGGGCCTTCGCGCGGGACATCAGCGAGCGCAAGCGTGTCGAAGCCGCGTTGCGTGACAGCGAGCAGTTCCTGTGCGACGTGTTCGACGCGTTGCAGGACGGGATCAGTGTCCTGGACCGCGATCTCAACATCGTCCGCACCAACCGCTGGATGGAGCAGACCTACGCGCCCCGGGGGCCGCTCGAGGGACGGAAGTGCTTCGAGGTCTACCAGGAGCGCGACAGCGCCTGCCCCTGGTGTCCCACGATCAAGGCCATCGAGACCGGCCAGACGCAGGCAACCGAAGTCCCCTATCCCGATCCCGCCAATCCGACGAGGTGGTTCGACCTTTCCGCCTTTCCGCTGAAGAACGACAGCGGCGACGTCACCGGCGTGATCGAGTACGTCAAGGACATCACCGCCCGCAAGCGCGCCGAGGAAGCCCTGCGCAAGAACGAGGCCATGCTCACGGAGATGTCGCACATGGCCCACGTCGGCGCCTGGGAGGTCGACCTCGCCACGCGACGCGTGTCCTGGACTGACGAGATCTTTCACATTGTCGAGCTGCCGCTCGGCGACGCCCCGTCGTTGCCCGGCGTGATTGCGCTTTTCCACCCCGATGACCAACCCGTCCTCGAGCAGGCGCTCGCGCAGGCCGAGTCCGAGGGCATCCCGTTCGACCTCGAGCTGCGGTTGACCACGGCGCGCGGCCGGCCGGTTTGGGGGCGGGTCGTCGGCCAGTTGGAACGCGACGCCAGTGGCAAGCCCCAACGCCTGGCCGGTACCGCCCAGGACATCACCGATCGCAAGAACGCGGAACAGGAGCGGCGCAATCTCGAGGCCCAGATTCAGCAAGCCCAGAAACTCGAGAGCCTCGGCGTGCTGGCCGGCGGGATCGCCCACGACTTCAACAACCTGCTGG
>WJLY01000308.1 GCA_014728245.1 Candidatus Effluviviaceae Genus IV sp. | reverse complement strand
TCCTGGATGTGCGGCGTGCAGAAGACCGGATAGAGCTCGTGCCACTGCGAGCCGTTCGGCGGAATCGTGTAGTCGACGCGCACGGGCGGTCCGCCGAACTCCAGGTACATCTGAGCCCCGGCCGGTATCGCCAGCGCAAGGACCGTGAGAGCCATCACAACGTACCGCATGACGCCTCCTCTCTGCTCCAGCGGAGCAATTATGCCCGCGTGGCGAGGCGTGTTCATCGCCCGCCCCGCAGACCCATACATCCCGAGCGGAGTATACCATAATTCACCAAGTCAGTCAACAACCGGGCCGGCCACCGAGGTAGTTGCCGCTCAGGCCCTGTAAATCGATGGAGCAAGCCCGGGTCTTTCCCCGACTTGACAGGCCGTGGGGTAAGCCCTATGTTGAGGGTTGCATAATTGCAACTTGTCTCACCATCTTTCCGAGCGAGGCGGAGTGGCACAGCGAGAGAAGAGCGAGGCCAGCGTCTTTCCGGGCACCCGGAACAGCGCCGCCGCCGTGCTTGAGAGCATCGCGGACGGCGTGTTCACCGTAGATCTCGACTGGAACGTGACGTCGTTCAACCGCGCCGCGGAGGAGATCACGGGCGTGGAGAAGAGCCAGGCGCTCGGCAAGAAGTGCTGGGAGGTCTTGCGAGCGAGCGTCTGCGAGTCGGCCTGCGTGCTGAGGAAGACGATGGACACGGGTCGGCCCATCGTGAACGAGCCCGTCTACATAGTCCGGTCGGACGGGCGGAGGATCCCGATAAGCGTCTCGACCGCCCTGCTGCTCGACGACGACGGCGAGGTGGTGGGGGGAGCGGAGACATTCCGGGACCTCTCGGTCGAGGAGGAGCTGCGTCGCGAGCTTAAGCGGCGCTATTCCTTCGAGGACATGATAAGCAAGCATCACAGGCTCCTCGAGGTGTTCGATACGCTTCCGGACATCGCCGAGAGCGGGAGCACCGTCCTCATAACCGGAGAGAGCGGCACTGGCAAGGAACTCATGGCGCGGGCGATCCACAACCTGAGCCCGCGAAGCGACGGTCCGCTTGTCATCGTGAACTGCGGGGCGCTCCCGGACACGCTTCTCGAGTCAGAGCTGTTCGGGCACAAGGCGGGCGCGTTCACCGACGCCAAGCGCGACAGGGCGGGGCGCTTCGCGCTGGCCAAGGGCGGGACGGTCTTCCTCGACGAGATAGGGGATGTGTCGCCGGCTCTCCAGTCAAGGCTCCTTCGTGTGCTCCAGGACGGGACGTACGAGCCGCTCGGTAGCACGCGCACCGAGCGCACGGATGCGCGCGTCATCGCCGCAACGAATCGGGACATCGCGTCGATGGTGGAGACCGGAGAATTTCGGAACGATCTCTACTACAGGATCAACGTGATAACGATAGACATTCCTCCTCTCCGGGAACGGAGGGAGGACATCCCTCTTCTGGTCGACCACTTCGTCGCTCGCTTCAACCGTTTGAAGGGGAAAGACGTTACGAGCGTGTCGCCCGACGCGATGGAGATCCTGATGCGGCACGACTACCCCGGCAACGTGAGAGAACTGGAGAACGCGATCGAGCACGCGTTCGCGATGTCACGTGGCCGCGTCATCAGGGCGGAGCATCTGCCGCAGAGGATCCTGCCGGACGACGTCAGGGAAGGGGAGCGCCCGGAATCGTTCGCCGAGGCGGAGGCCGCGTTTCTCCGGAGGGCGCTCGAGCAGCATGACTGGAACAGGGCCGCCACGGCTCGCGATCTGGGCATCCACAAGACGACGCTGTGGCGGAAGATGAAGCGCCTGGACATCGCCGAGCCGGGTGGCTGAGTAGCCCGGGTGCCCTGAGTACGGCGCCCAGGATCGTGCTCAAGCCGGCGTCGGAACGTGGTTGCACAGGCGCAACCCTGCGCCTCATAGGGTTGCGTGCATGCAATACCTCCTCTATTCCCTCTGCGGCCCAGGAAGCTGCTAATCCACTTCCATATAAGCACTTAGCGAGACGCAGGTCGGACCTGCGGTTCTGGCACAGGAGCTGCATTAATTCGTGACGGAGGGGTCATGATTGTGGGCATTCCAGCATGGGGAGAGCGGGTTTCGCCGGTGCTCGACGCGGCGGAGCAACTGGTCGTGCTCGAGTCGGGGACCGAGGGACGGGGGTCGGGGCGAGTGGTGAACCTGTCGGGCCTGTCTCCGTGGAGAAGAGTGGCGGCGATTCGGAAAGCGGGGGTGGAGGTGCTCATCTGCGGTGCGGTGACGAGACCGCTCATGGAGTCGCTTAGCGCAGGAGGTGTGCAGGTCGTGCCGTGGGTGTCGGGGAGGATGGACGAGGTGCTCGAGGCGTTCGCCGCGGGGCGGTTGCAGGACGGGCGGTTCAGCATGCCGGGATGCGGACGGATGCGACGCAGAGGCATGAAACGCGGGCGCGGCAAGGGACGCGGCGGCCGCGGGGGAGGTGGACGAGGACCGGGCGGTGCGCGGGGAACAAGTAGCTGAGACAGGAGGAACGGATGAAGGTAGCGATAACTTCGACGGGACCGGAGCTTGCGAGCCGTGTGGACCCGCGTTTCGGAAGAGCCGCGTGGTTCATTCTGTTCGATACCGATACGGATGATAGCAGGCCCGTTGACAACAGCGAGGGCGTCGAGGCGGGTTCAGGCGCGGGCGTGAGCGCGGCGGAGACGGTGGTCAGGGAGGGTGCGGAGTACCTTCTGACCGGCCACTGCGGCCCCAACGCGTTCAGGACGCTCGAGACGGCGGGCGTAAAGGTGATAGTGGGCGTCGACGGTACCGTTGGAGAGGCGATCGAGAAGCTCAGAAGCGGCGAGCTGCAGGCCGCCGGGGGGCCGGACGTAGGGCCTCACAGCGGAGTGTAGGTCGAGCGACGGAGCAGGTTGAACCACTCAGCCATGAAAGGAGGCAGAGGATGCCTTGGGGAGATGGAACAGGACCGAATGGACAGGGACCGATGACGGGCCGAGCTGCCGGCTACTGCGCCGGGTACGGCGCTCCGGGCTACGCCAATCCCGCGAGGGGGCGAGGGTTCGGAGGGCGAGGACGGTTCGGCGGCAGGGGCCGCGGCTACCGGCACGGGTATTACGCGACGGGGCTTCCGGGCTGGGCCAGGTTCGGCTGGGCCGGACCGGCGTACGCGCCGTATCCCCCGGCCGGAGCGCCCGCTCAGGGGCCGACGGATGAGAGCGCGGTTCTGAAGGAGCAGGCCGAGTATCTGCAGGAGGCGCTCGCGGACGTGCAGAAGCGTCTCTCGGAACTCGAGAGCGAGGCGGAGGGTTAGTCTGGCTGCGACTATGACGCGCCCGCTATTCAGGATCGCGGTCGCAAGCGGGAAGGGCGGAACGGGCAAGACGACCGTCGCGACCGGCCTCGCGGCGGAGCTCGCCTCGCGCGGCGAGAAGGTGACGTATCTGGACTGCGACGTCGAGGCTCCGAACGGACACATCTTCATGCGTCCTGGGATAGAGGAGTCGCGCCCCGTGGAGGTCGCCGTTCCGCTCTTCGACAACGAGAAGTGCACGGCCTGCGGCGAATGCTGTGAGGCGTGCAGGTACAACGCCCTGGCGTGTCTCAAGGATCGGGTGCTCGCTTTCCACGAGCTGTGCCACGGCTGCGGGGCGTGCTCGATGGTGTGTCCGGTGGGAGCCGTGAGTGAAGGGGCTCGTAAGGTCGGTACGATCGACTCGGGCACGGCCGGCGCATGCGGATTCCTGCAGGGGAACCTATCGGTGGGAGAGGCGATGCCGACGCCGGTGGTGCGAGCGCTGCTCCGGAGGATACCGGACGAGGGCATCGCCGTGCTCGACGCGCCGCCCGGCGCATCGTGTCCTGTCGTGGAGACGCTTCGCTCTTCGGATCTGGCCGTGCTGGTCGCGGAGCCGACGCCGTTCGGTCTCAACGACCTTCGAATAGCGGTGGAGACGGTGAGGAAGCTGGGGGTGCCGCTCGGCGTGGTCGTGAACCGGAGCGGCACCGGTGACGGTCGGCTCGTCGACTACTGCGAGCGTGAGGGGCTGGAGATCCTGGCTGTCATCCCCGACGACCGGAAGATCGCGGAGGCGTACGCGCGCGGTGTCATGCCCGCGCACACGCATCCGGAGTTCGCGCGCGTCATCGGCCGCCTGGCGGCGGCCGTCACCAGAGAGAAGGAGCCGGCGTGAAGGAACTCGTCGTCGTGAGCGGCAAGGGAGGAACGGGCAAGACGAGCGTCACCGCCTCATTCGCGGCGCTGTCCGCGGAAAAGGTCGTCGCCGACTGCGATGTGGACGCTGCCGACCTGCACCTGATCCTGGATCCGCTTCCGGTCAGGTCCGAGCCCTTCGTTGGAGGCGCAAAAGCGGTGATCGACGGCGGGCTCTGTACGGCCTGCGGCAGATGCGCGGAGGCGTGCCGTTTCGACGCGATACGGAGGGACGAAGGAGACGGCGGGACATACCAGGTGGACGAGTTCGGCTGCGAGGGCTGCGGTGTCTGTCTTCTGGTGTGTCCGGAAGGCGCCGTGGAGATGCGGGATGTGGTGAACGGACAGCTCTTCGTTTCCGACTCCCGGTTGGGGCCCTTCGTCCACGCCAAATTGGGCATCGCCGAGGAGAACTCGGGCAAGCTCGTAACGATGGTCCGGAGAGAGGCGAAAGAGGTCGCGCGGGAGAACGGCATCGATCTCATTCTGATCGACGGTTCGCCCGGTATCGGGTGTCCCGTGATCGCCTCTCTCACGGGCGCGAGCCTGGCGCTGGTGGTCACGGAACCCACGCTCTCAGGCTTCCACGACATGAAGCGGATCTGCGAGGTAGCAGAGGGTCTGCGCACCCCGGCGGCAGTCTGCGTCAACAAGTGGGATCTCAACCCGGACGTATCCGGGGCCATGGAAGAATGGTGTGACGGGAAGGGCCTTCCGCTTCTGGGAAGGGTGCCTTACGATGGTTCGGTGACAGACGCACAGGTGGAGGGTCTGTCGGTCGTTGAGCACTCCCAAGGCCCTGCATCGAGAGCGATCCGTGCGTTGTGGGAGCGAATCGCGGAACGGTTGCCGGCGGGATGAAGGCCGCCCAGCCCCCGGGGCCGCCGGTTGCAGGCCGCTTGATAGGCGCCAGCCATGAGGGCGGCCCGAATGAAAGGAAACACATGGACGAGGAAGGGAAGCATCGCGAGGATAGCCACCGCAAGTCGCACCCGTCGCCAATGAGGAAGGAAGGCGAGAGCGACAGAGACTTCGAGGAACGACAGGCGCTGGCCCGCCGACTGAGCGGGATCAAGCACAAGATCCTGGTGCTGTCCGGAAAGGGCGGCGTCGGGAAGAGCACGGTGGCGGCGTCGCTGGCGGTCGCCCTTTCTCAATCGGATCGGCGCGTCGGTCTGTTGGACATCGACCTGCACGGTCCGAGCATCCCCACGCTTCTGGGCCTCGTGGAGGGGCGCGTCACGGGCGCTGAGGGCTCGATACAGCCGGCGCAGGCCGCCGACGGCCTGAAGGTCATGTCGATGGGGTTTCTGCTGCCGAAGCGGGACGACGCGCTCATATGGCGCGGGCCTCTGAAATACAAGATGATCCAGCAGTTTCTCCGTGACGTCGAGTGGGGCGAGCTTGATTACCTCATCGTCGACTCGCCGCCGGGGACCGGCGACGAACCGCTGTCGATCGGGCAATTGGTTGAGGACGCCGACGGCGCCGTGATCGTGACAACGCCGCAGGCGCTCTCCATCAGCGATGTGCGGAAGTCTGTCAACTTCGCAAGGCAGCTCAACCTTCCGGTCCTGGGAATTATCGAGAACATGAGCGGATTCGTTTGTCCGGAGTGCGGGGCCGAGGTCGACGTCTTCGGCTCGGGAGGCGGCAAGGACATGGCGGCGGACATGGGTGTGCCGTTTTTGGGCACCATTCCGATCGACGCCGCGATGGTGCCGGCGGGCGACAAGGGCGAGCTTCCCTCCTACCTCGCCGGAGACTCGCCCGGGGCGAGGGCCTTCGGCAGCGTCATCGAGCGACTGGCCAGGCACGTGGAGCAGGGCGAACGCGACTCCGCCGCCGGTCGGGGTGGTGGCGCGGAAGAGCCGGGGACCGCGGAGGAAGAGGACGGATCTTAGAGGAGACAAGACAGGAGGACGTCCATGACTGAGACGCCTACGAGCGACAGTCCGAGGGAAGCCAAGCGAGTCGGCGCGGGGCGGAGGATCGCGGTCCCGGTGTCCGGGGGCACACTCGCGGAGCACTTCGGCCACTGCGAGGAATTCGCGATCTTCCACACCGACGCCACCGGCAAAGAGATCGACGGCGTGGTCATGGTCCCGGCGCCCCCGCACGAGCCCGGCGTGCTGCCGGAGTGGCTGCGCGGGCTCGGTGTGGACGTGATCCTGGCGGGCGGGATGGGTAGAAGGGCCAGGGACCTGTTCGCCCGGCACTCGATCGAGGTGGTGACGGGTGCGAGAGGCGAGGGCGCGCGGAAGCTGGCCGAGGCCTACCTGAGCGGATCTCTGCAATCCGGGAAGAACCCCTGCGATCACTGACCAGGGGTTTCCCCTGAGAATGCAACCGACCCCGGGCGGCGCGAGTGGCTTGAGGCGTCGCACGGGGTCGATTAGCGTCACGGCTCCAAACGAGCAGGTTCCATTCCTTCGCCCTTGCTCTGCTCGCGAGCGAGGGCGTAGATCCTGAGAACGCGCCGGGCGCGCTCGGGCCGACGGACGGTTAGGAGTCGTCCCGGCTGTGAGGGCAGGTCTTCGGACAACCAGGCGCGGTCACGCCGGTCGGCTCGACGCCTCCTGATGCGGCTTGGACGCAGCCGGGCCGGCAAGCGACGTCCTCTTTGACATGGTCGTCGCAGCTCGCGGAGCATCCGGCATCGGTCGCGTGTTCGCATTCGGGCGGGCAGGCCACGTCGCCCGCGGCGTGATGCGAGCAGTCTTGCTGGCAGCCATCCTCACATGAGTCCCGGTGGTCGCAGTTCTGCGGGCACTCGGCGTCGGTCGCGTGCGCGCACTCGGGCGGGCACCCCGCGTCGGCAACCGCATGATGCGGGCACTCGTCCGGGCAATCCCCGTCGGAGGCCATCTGAGCGCAGGTACTCGCGGTCTGTCCGCACGAACGCGAGGCGGGGTCCTTCACCGCGACCTCGTCTCCGAGCATCGACGGGCATGTGCCGCACTTCTCGTCGGTTGGTTCGCAGGCCGGGGAGCAGTCGGAGCCGGCCGAGGCCGCGCTCACGTCGGACTCGTCCATCGCGGTGGTTCCCTCGGCGGTTCCGTCGCAGCCGGTCGAAAGCACGACAAGGGCAAGGGCCAGTGTCAGAGCCAGGGCAAGACAGACCTTCTTCACGCGTCCTCCTCTCGCGCCGGCGGACCGGCGCTCCTGTGAAATCTCCACACGTCACGCGTAGCACACGCCCATCCGGAGATCGCCTCTGGATGGGCCTGGTTCATTTACCAGCTCTCAGTCTACCGAAGAGTCGCCCTTCTGGCAAGTCCGGAACGCAGACTACTACGGCATGCCTTCCGTGGATCCCTCGGTGTCCTCTGGTGCGCATCGCTCGCGGCTGCTTGGCCTGTGACTGTCTCGGTTACGTCGGTGGGCGTATCACCTTCTGTACGTGCCGTAAGTGCAATCACGCCAGCTTGTTAGGCGGCTGGACCTCGACCGGTGTAGCCAGCGCGATACGCTTTCGGAGGAAGTGGAGCGCATCCCCGTTGCTGTGACAGCTCGTAACGTCTTAAGGGCTAAGTGGTTACGGCCGTAGTCGCGAATCTGCCGTAATCGGCACAGAGCTTGCGGTGTTAGTCTGGTACGCGACGCACGTGTGCCCCGGCGCCGCCGGCGGCTGAGCGGCGTTGGGGCCGTGTGTCAGGGGAACTTGAGCCGGGAGTGCGCGGCTTTCATCGCAAGGACTGGGGGTGACAACTGTGAAGGCGGTTGACAGTGTGGACAGCATGCGGTTCGTGGGTGACCGCGAGTCCATGTTCGTCCATGACAGATGGAATCGCGAGAGCGAGAGCTGCTTTCTGGAGCGCCTTGTGGAGGACGGGAAGGCGGTGGGGTTCGAGCCGGATACGCTCGAACAGGCGTTCAACGAAGGCTTCGACTACTGCGACAATTGCATCGGGAAGGAGGAGCCGGAAGGCCCTCCCAGGAGACGCCGCCATAAGGCGGCGGTCGGATCTAACGCTCGCTGAACAAGGCCGGATGCGCTCTCCGTAGCGGCAACGTCAAGACAAGTCTCGCAAGATCATGCCGTGGAGCTCCGGCAGCGTCGCTTCCTCCGGGAGGTAGTGCGACGCCGGGCGCTCCCCGGATTCGCTCAAGCCGGGAGTCCCGGTACTCCCAGGAACTTGCTCGCCTGCTCGACCGCCCGCTCGGTCTCGCTCAGGTAGTCGCCCCCCGAAAGCTGCCGAACAACGGCCAGGTAGGCCGAGTGAAGGCACGGCCTCATCTTCTCGAGCTCGTACAGTTGCACCTTCACTCTGCGGGGCCTCACCAGCACAACGGAGCTGCCGCGCCTGGGGCGATGGCAGGTCAGCAAGTTGTAGTGGTTGATGATCCTCTCCTGAATCCTCCTCGAGTAGATCACCAGGTCGACCGGATCGGTCAGGTCGGCGCGAGGCATCGTCTCACCCGTGTAGCCCAGGTCTGACGCGATGATAGCCAGGCGGTTCCTCCTGAACCTCCTCCTCCTTCCGCGCCAGTCGTTGTACGCGGAGAGTATCGGAAGGTGCTCCGCGACGGCCCCGTCCATGTAGTGGCTGTCTCCGATCTTCTTCGGCGTGATGACGCCGGGGATCGACATGGAGGCGCCTATCGCGTCGGACACTCGGACGTCGGGCGTGCGCTCGGCCGAGAACACCTGCTTGCGGACCAACAGGCCGCTCCCGGGAGGAGCGTCCCCGGTTCCGATATCGAGTCCCACGCAGTGGAACGGGATCTCGAGTTCGCTCATCGTGGGGACGTCGCCCACGTGGTGCTTCAGGATGTCGGCGACGTGTCCCTCGATGCGGTCGATGTTGTATATTCCAAGGTCGTCGATCGACGACTTCTGGAACTGTCTCCTGATGGCGAGCGCGGCGAGGCGCAGCGCGGGATAGCGCGCGGCGAAGCCGAAGAGGACGTTGGCCGAGCGGATGTCGAGCATGGCCTGCTCTATGGCGCAAGGTGGCATCCCCGACGCCCTGAGGCCCCCGATCACGGCGCCGGCCGACGTCCCGTAGATGGCGGAGGGCGCGACGTCGAGCAGCTCGAGAACTCGGAGCATGCTGATGTGCGCCGGCATCGCCATGCCCCCGCCCGAGAGCGCGAGCACCGTTTCTCTGCGCGCCACGAACCTGGTGAACGGGAGGAACCTATCTCTCCACGCGCTCAGGTCCTCGCCGCCCAGCGTCGTTCCGTCAGGAGAGGGAGGTTCCTGCGGCTGGCGGGACAGGGTGAACCATCGCTTGTCGTCGCCGCTCTCCATTGCGCAGCCTCCGCCTCGTGCCGTCAGGCGACGAGCAGTCCGAACAGAATGCCTGTTATCGTGGCCATTGTAACCACGAGAGCGAGATAGACCAGCGTCTTTCTCGCTCCCAGCACCCTGCGCAGAATGAGGATGTTGGGGAGAGACACGGCGGGGCCTGCAAGCAGGAAGGCGAGCGCGGGGCCCTTGCCCATGCCGGCGCCCAGGAGCCCCTGGACGATGGGGATCTCGGTCATGGTGCAGAAATACATCAGGCCGCCGGAGAGCGACGCCACGATGTTCGCCCGGATCGAGTTGCCGCCTACGAGAGTCTCGACCCATTGTCTTGGTATCAGTCCGTCGTGGCCGGGCCTCCCCAGAGCGAACCCCACGATCATTATCCCGGCGAGCAGAAGCGGGAGGATGTCCTTGGCGAACTCCCACGAGGAGGACACCCACTCACGACCGCGGTCCTCCGAGGCCGCGACGATCGCCAGAAGCCCCATGCCGGCGACGAACGCCGGCATCGGGTTTCCGGGGAAGGCGAATCCCAGCGCGGCGACCGGCGCGGCCGCTGCCGCCATCTTCCACCAGGGGATCGCGTAGAGGACTACCAGCACCGCTCCCACGGCCGCCGCCGATCCCGCGGTGAGCGACCACTTCCACTCATGAATCCATCGCCAGAAAGGCGCCGCGCCCGGGATGTCGGCCCAGTTCGCGAACGCGAGGACCCCGATCATCGCGGCGAAGAAGAGCAGGATGTGATGCAGCGGATGGTCCTGCTCGGGCTCGGGCGTCTTCATCGCCTCCTCCGCCCGGGCGGTCTCCTCCCTTCTGAACACCAGATGCATGATGAGCCCGATCACCACGCTGAATCCTATCGCGCCGACCGCCCTCGCCACGCCTATCGCGCCGCCCAGGACTCTCGCGGTCAGGAATATGGCGATCACGTTGATGGCGGGCCCGGCGTAGAGAAACGCCGTCGCCGGTCCCAGTCCGGCGCCTCTCGAGTATATCCCCGCAAAGAGCGGAAGGATCGTGCAGCTGCAGACGGCGAGCACGGAGCCGGCGACAGACGCGACCCCGTACGCGACGGCGCGTCTGGCGCGGGCCCCGAGGTACCGCATGACGGCGGCCTGAGAGATGAACGCCGCGATGGCCCCCGCGATGAAGAAGGCCGGAAGGAGCCCGAATACCATGTGCTCCCTCGCGTACCACTGAACGAGGGCGAACGACTCCAGTACCGCGCCTCTGAGCCTCGGGTCGGAGAGAGGGGCGAAGTAGAAGGCGAGGAATACGCCCAGCATGAGGAGGAATGTGCGGATCTCAGTCTTGCGGCTCATCGCTCTCCCCGGGCTGGCCGTCGAGCCTCCCGCTCATCTTCGCTACGCACGAGAGGACCGACATCACACCGGGCGACAGAAGCCTGTAGTAGACGTGGTTGCCTCTGCGCTCTCCCTCGACGATGCCGCTGTCCCTCAGCGTCGCAAGGTGCTTGGAGACGGTCGACTGGTCGCAGCCGACCAGCTCGACGAGTTCACAGACGCAGCACTCGCCCTGCGCGAGCCTGTTCACGATCAGAAGGCGCGTCTCGCTGGCCAGCGCCCTCAGAACCCGCGCGTCCCTTCTGTATGTCGTATTGACCGTGCGATTCATGCAACATAGTATATGGCAATATGGCCATATACGCAAGCGGTTACGTCCTCGGTGAGTCACACTCGCTCTTGAACGGCCGCCCGCGGGCGGCTATGCTGGTCGAGTCGCTGGCTAACTTGCGAGCCAGCGGTTCACTATGAGTGGAGGTGACAAAGGCATGGCCAAGCTCTTCTCGAAAACGAGGCTTCTCGAATCGAAGATAGACGCCTACCTCGACCACGGGAGTGAGGCCGGGTTGCTCTTCCGTGAGGCCATAAAGGACTACCTGGGGGGGAGATCCGAGGAGTTCGAGCAGCGGCGCGAGCAGGTTACCGATCTGGAGACCACGGCCGACGACCTTCGCCAGGAGGTGGAGCGCCAGCTTTACGCGGAGACCCTGATCCCGGACGCCAGGGGGGATGTGTTAGGAATTCTTGAGAATACGGATGCGGTCATCAATACCGCGAAGGAGACGCTCACGCTACTCTCGGTTCAGCGGCCGCGGATTCCCAGAGACCTGAATGCCGACTACATAGAGCTGGCCGACCACGGTTGCCAGGCCGTGCAGGAGCTGGTCATGGGCATCCGCGCCTTCTTCAGGAGCGCTCCGACGGTCACCGACTACGTCCACAAGGTCCACTTCTGGGAGAAGGAGGCGGACAAGGTCGGGGAGAGGCTCAAGCGGAAGATCTTCGAGAGCGATCTGGAACTCGCCCGCAAGCTTCATCTGGGCGACTTCGTTGTGCACATCGACACGCTGGCGGACGAGGCGGAGGACGTCAGCGAGCGGCTGGCGATCTCCGCCATCAAGCGCTCGCTATAGCAGTCGCCACGGGGACAAATGACGCTGCTCTTCCTGACAAGCGGCCTCTTTCTGGGGTGGACCCTCGGCGCGAACGACGCGGCGAACATCTTCGGCACCGCGGTAGCGACCAGGATGGTCAGGTTTCGCATGGCGGTCCTGGTCTGCGCCGTATTCGTGGTCCTTGGCGCTGTTGTCTCCGGTAGTGGAGCCACGGAGACGCTGGGCGAGCTTGGGGCGGTGAACGCTCTCGGCGGCTCGTTCATGGTCGCGCTCGCCGCTGCGCTGGCGGTGCTCTGGATGACGAGAGCCGGGTTGCCCGTTTCGGTGTCTCAGGCGATCATCGGTGGCATTCTCGGCTGGAACTTCTTCACGGGCTTCTCCACGGACGTCGGCGCGCTGATCGAGATCGTGTCCACCTGGGTGGTCTGCCCGATTCTGGCGGCGGTCCTCGCGGCGACATTCTTCCTCGTGGTGCGCTTCGTTCTCGGGCGGGCCTGCATCCACATCCTGGAGCTGGACGCGTGGACCAGGAGTCTACTGATACTGGTCGGCGCTTTCGGCGCATTCGCTCTGGGCGCGAACAACGTGGCCAACGTGATAGGCGTATTCGTGCCGGCCTTCTCGGAGGAATCGTTCGAGATCGCGGGCGCGATGCGCGTCACGATGAACCAGGCGCTCTTCTTCCTGGGCGGCCTGGCGATCGCGACGGGCGTATGGTACTCGAGGCGCGTCATGATGACGGTGGGGAAAGGGCTCTTCAAGCTGACGCCGGTAACGGCCCTCGTCGTCGTTTTGTCCCACTCGATAGTCCTCTTTCTATTCGCGTCCGAATCGCTGGAGGCCTGGCTGGCGTCGCGCGGCCTGCCGACGATTCCCCTGGTCCCGGTATCCAGCTCGCAGGCGATAATCGGCGCCGTGATGGGAGTGGCGCTGGTCAAGGGCGCCAGGAACTTGCGGCTGGGGCTTCTCGGCAAGGTGGCCAGCAGCTGGGTGGCGACGCCGGTCATCGCGGCGGTTCTGGCGTTTCTGGGGCTCTTCTTCCTTCAGAACGTCTTCGACGTGGTCGTGGTGAATCCTTTGCCCTAGGCGTCGCAACGGGCGACGGCCGGGGCTAACAAGGAGGCACAGATGACGAGCGATGCGGGACGGCGGCCGCCGAGGCCGTATGGGATGGTAACGACGCGATGGAGTCCTGGCGTCTGCCTGGCCGCGGTCGTCGCGC
>WJLY01000307.1 GCA_014728245.1 Candidatus Effluviviaceae Genus IV sp. | reverse complement strand
GCGGGCAAGCTGACCGCGTGGGAGCGGCTCGAGGTGCTTCTGGACGAGGGCAGCTTCCGCGAGGTCGACGCGCTGGTGACTCACAGGTGCGTGGATTTCGGTATGGAGAAGAAACGGATCCCCGGCGACGGCGTGGTGACGGGTTACGGCACGATCGACGGCCGACTCGTCTACGTCTTCGCGCAGGACTTCACCGTGTTCGGCGGCTCGCTCTCGAAGGCGCACGGCGAGAAGATCTGCAAGATCATGGACCTGGCGCTCAAGAACGGCGCGCCGGTCGTGGGCCTGAACGACTCGGGCGGCGCCAGGATCCAGGAGGGCGTCTGGAGCCTCGGCGGCTACGCGGAGTACTTTTTGAGGAACGTGCTGGCGTCGGGCGTCGTTCCCCAGATCTCGGCCATCATGGGCCCGTGCGCCGGCGGCGCCGTCTACTCGCCGGCGATCACCGACTTCGTCTTCATGGTCGACAAGACTAGTCACATGTTCCTGACCGGCCCGCACGTCATCAAGACCGTCATGCACGAGGAGGTCACGCACGAGGAGCTCGGTGGCGCTACGGTCCACAATACGAAGAGCGGCGTGGCGCACTTCGCCAGCAAGAACGAGGCGGCGTGCCTGCACGAGATCCGGAGGCTCCTTTCGTTCCTTCCTTCAAACAACACCGAGAGCCCGCCAATGGCCGAGTGCACCGACGATCCCGAGCGGCGCGACCCGGAGCTCGATGAGATCGTGCCGGTCAATCCGAACAAGCCCTACGACATGAAGGACGTCATCACCCGCATCGTCGACGACGGCGACTTCATGGAGGTGCACGAGCAGTTCGCGCAGAACATGGTGGTCGGGTTCGCGCGGATGGGCGGCCGGCCGGTCGGCATCGTGGCCAACCAGCCCGCGTTCCTGGCAGGCGTGCTCGACATAGACTCGTCCGACAAGGGCGCCAGGTTCGTCCGGTTCTGCGACGCGTTCAACATCCCGCTTCTCACGCTCACGGACGTCCCGGGCTTTCTGCCGGGGACGGGCCAGGAGTTCGGCGGCATCATCCGGCACGGGGCGAAGCTCCTGTACGCCTATTGCGAGGCGACCGTGCCGAAGGTGACGATCATCACGCGGAAGGCCTACGGCGGCGCGTACGTCGTCATGAGCAGCCGGCACCTCCGGGGAGACGTCAACCTCGCGTGGCCGACGTCCGAGATCGCAGTCATGGGCGCGGAGGGAGCCGTCAACATACTCCACAGAAGGAAGCTTAAGGAAGCCGAAGACCCGGACGAGCTGCGCGACAGGCTTGTGGCTGACTTCCGGGACAAGTTCTCGAACCCCTACATCGCGGCCGAGGCGGGGTTCATAGACAGCATCATCGTGCCGAGGGAGACGCGTCCGACCGTCATAGACGCGCTCTCGATGCTGAGGAACAAGCGGGACTCGAACCCGCCCAAGAAGCACGGGAACATCCCGCTGTAGCGACACGGGGCGGCCGGGTCTTGCTTCCCCGGAGCGAGTTGGGGAGCCGCAGGCGCCGACCGCCTTTCGGCGGCGCCGTCGCGGCGGGCTCGAGCGAAGGGGAACGCAAGACGTGGCCGCCAGCGGAGGAGTTGGACGGAGCATGTTCACGAAGGTCCTTGTAGCGAACAGAGGCGAGATCGCGATCCGCGTGATCCGCGCGCTCGAGGAGATGGGCATCGAGTCGGTCGCGATCTACTCGGAGGCCGACCGCACGTGCCGGCACGTCCGCTACGCCGACGAAGCCTACTGCATAGGCCCGCCGCTCCCCGGCAAGAGCTACCTCGACATAGACGGCATCGTCTCGCTCGCCCGGAAGGTCGGCGCCGAGGCGATTCACCCCGGCTACGGGTTCCTCGCCGAGAACGCGGATTTCGCCCGGGCATGCGAGGACGCGGGCGTCACCTTCATCGGGCCGGACAGCAAGACGATCGCGCTCGTCGGCGACAAGATGGAGGCGCGCAAGACGATGCTCGCTGCGGACATCCCGGTCGTCCCCGGCGGAGACCGCCCCCTGTCCGACGACGATGAGATCCGCGAGGAGGCCGAGCGCATCGGCTACCCCGTGATGATGAAGGCCGCGGCAGGCGGAGGCGGCAAGGGTATGCGGGTCGTCACCGACCCTTCATCGCTCCTCGCGGCCGCGAAATCCGCGCGGTCCGAGGCGGGCTCGGCGTTCGCCGACGACCGGATCTATCTCGAGAAGCTGATCGAAAAGCCGCGGCACGTCGAATTCCAGATCATCGCCGATGCGCGCGGCAGGGTCCTGCATCTGGGCGAGCGCGAGTGCTCGATCCAGCGGCGGCACCAGAAGCTGGTCGAGGAGTCTCCGTCTCCCGCGCTCACTCCCTCGCTCCGGGCCAGGATGGGCGAGGCGGCGGTCAAGGCGGCGAAGGCGGCGGGCTACGTGAACGCGGGCACGATCGAGTTTCTGCTCGACGAGCACAGGGACTTCTACTTCCTCGAGGTCAACGCGCGCCTGCAGGTGGAGCACCCTGTCACCGAGCTGGTGACCGGCGTAGATCTCGTGAAGGAGCAGCTCCGAGTGGCCTCCGGCGAGCGACTGTCGCTGACGCAGGCCGAGGTCTTCCACAAGGGCCACGCTATCGAGTGCAGGATCTCCGCCGAGGACCCCGAGAACAGCTTCTTCCCGTCGACCGGCGTCATCGAGCGCCTCCGCGAGCCGTCGGGCCCGGGCGTCCGGGTGGAGAGCGGCATTCACGTGGGCTACGAGGTCCCCATCTACTACGATCCGCTGGTCTCGAAGCTCGTCGTCTGGGCCGGGACCAGGGAAGACGCGATAGAACGGATGAAGCGCGCGCTCGGCGAGTACCACGTGGAGGGCATCAAGACGACGATACCTTTCCACAAGGCCGTGATGTCGAGCGAGACGTTCAGGAGCGGCGACTTCGACACGAGCTTCGTGG
>WJLY01000306.1 GCA_014728245.1 Candidatus Effluviviaceae Genus IV sp. | reverse complement strand
CGACGGGGCCGTGCACGTGCAGGCGGAGTCGGGGATTCTGGACGTGGAATCCGGCGCGAGCACCGTCACGCTGGCGTCGCCCTCTCCCAATCCCACCGATGGATCGGTGTCCCTTCGTTTCTATCTTCCGGAGTCCGCGCCCGTCGATATGGCCGTCTACGATGTTGCGGGCAGGATGGTCAAGACTTTGACGCGGTGTGCCGCCGGCGCCGGTTGGCAGACCGCGAGCTGGGATGGGACCGATGCCAGGGGAAAGTCCGCTGCGAGCGGCGTGTACCTCTGCCGACTCGAGGCAGGAGGCGCCGTCGCGACCCGGAAGATGATCCTCCTCAGGCGGTGAGGTCCGGGTGAAGTTCAGGGTCGGGGGCGGGGCGCTGGTGCCGGCTCCCTCTTGATCGGCATGACCCGTATGACCGTTATGACTGGTATGACCGGTCAATTGTATGGTCTGACCATACACCGACGTTGCGAGTTCTCGGCACTTGTCTAGGAAGTCTGAGAGATCGTGACATCCGCATGCGCCGCTGCGCAGTTCACTCGCAGAAGTTAGCGGTTTCCGCTAACTTCTGCAAACGAAGAGCTCGCCGTGGGGTCCTGGACAACGCGGCATAAGCCGAGCAGAGGGTGCGCTCGGGGCCGAGGTCTCCCAGAGCCTGCAGGAGATATGCGAAAAGGGACGCGTCGCGTCCTCTTCTGCATACTGGCGTCGCCCGTAGGGTTTTCGAGGCAGGCCTTTCAACCGCCGAGGCATAGACACCTCCCGTTGCCACATCCCTGGATCTTCACAGAGGGGCCATCTGGAGCCTCCACCATCCCCGAACCCGCCCGGGATCGCAGATGTGAGATTCGGGGTTGGCGGCCCGTGGTGCGAGGAGCAGTCTGTTGCTGTCCAGGGCAATAAGTGATAGGAACACTATGACTAATCGAGCTGAACAGCAACAGACGGGCCAGCGAACTGCCGAGTTCGCGGCGATGAATCAGGTATTTGCGCTTGATGAGCTGGCGGAGCACCTGGGAGGCGAGAAGCGCCTCGCGAAGTACCGGATTCGATATCACCTCAGCCAGAACCGCCTGAAGCGTCTGGCCAACGGCGTCTATGCCACAGTTCCGGCAGGGGCGGACGCTGAGACCTTCGAACCGGATGTCTTCCTGGCGGCTGCAGCCATCCGCCCGGACGCGGTTTTCGTGTATCACTCGGCCTTTGATCTTCTGGGACAGGGGCACTCGGCGTGGTGGACCTGCACGGTGTGCACCGACCGTCCTCGTGCGCCGGTCGCTCTCGGTCGCAACACCATCAAGTCCCTGACGCGTCCCCCGGCCGTTCGAAAGCAAGACGAATCGGTGCTTGAGGAGTTCAAGGCGAATCGGCCGAGCTCCCGGGTCTACCTTGTGCCCGGTCAGCGCGGTGGAGTGATGGCAAGAGAGTGGAACCTGGTGGTGCCGGAACACCTGCAGCGGCCTCAGGGATGCGGCGACAGTGGATCGTGAGACGATCGCCAAGCTCACGTCGGAGAGCACGTTTCCGCCAGGACCGCTTGAGGAGGTCATCGGTCTGGGGAAGGTCGTCGAGCAGGTCTCGAGGCATCCGTTGCTGCCTCGGGTCCTTGCTCTGAAGGGTGGGACGGCGCTCAACCTGTTCGACGTACCGCCGCCGCGGCTGTTGTCGCTCTTGCGGTCCCTCAACGGGAGTTCGTGGACCGCCTGCAGGTGGGGGATGTCCGCCTGGATCTGCTCTTCCCGGATGATCTCGAGATGCGGGAGCGGTTGGGGAATTGGCCGACACTGCTGTGGAAGGCACAGAACGCCAGGAGAGTGAGGAAGCAGCCCAGCCCTGACCAGCGAACAAACGGAGGGCGTGAGGCGCGACCTGACATGACAGGGGTTTCTCTGGACCCCCGGCTCGCCGGTGGGATAGCCAGGGGATTGCGGACGACATGGGCAGGCCGATGCCTTCCGTGGGACAGGAGTGAACTGTGGGCGTGATAGCATTCGTCCCATTTGCGTATCGAGTCCTGGATGAGTTCCTGACCTCGGACGCCAGGCCGGAGGACTGTCTCGTGATAGACGAGGTGCACGGGCTGCTGACGTCTGTGATCTGCGGACCGTGCATCATCTCGCCAAGCGAGTGGATGCAGGTGATAGGGGGAGGCGAGTTCCCGGAGTTCACATCTGAGGCGGAAGCCAAGGAGATCATCCACGCGCTCTTCACCATGCACAATGAGATCGCCGAGACGCTGTTCGAGAGACGGGAGTTCGCGCCCCTCGCCCCCACATACCGCACCGATGCCGGCGAGACCAGAATGGACGCGGAGGGATGGTGCTACGGTTTTCTTCTCGGAGTCGACTTGCGTGCGGATACCTGGCTTGGGTGCGAGCATCCGGACCTGGGCGCGCTCCTGTTTCCGATCACCTGCCTCGGGTTGATGGGCTCAGACCCTGAAGTGGAACGCCTCATGGAGGAGCCCGGCGCCGTCGAACAGGCAGCGGAGATGGTGCCTGAGGCCGTGATGGCGCTCTACGAGTTCTGGCGATGCCACGAGCAGGACCCCTACTCCGAGAGGTCAAGACCACCTGGTTCGGAGAAGGTCGGCCGGAACGACCCGTGCCCTTGCGGGAGCGGGCTGAAGTACAAGAGATGCTGTGGCAAGGCGTAGCGTTGATGCGGGACGCCGGTCGCATGGGTCTTCAGGTAGTGGTCGGGAAGGCCGTGGCCAATGCGAAGTGGGCCCCGGGGCTCCCGGGGAAGACAAACCAACCGCCCGGACCGAATAGCTCGGGCGGTTCTTCGTTGGTAGCGGGGGGCCCGCTACGAGGTCCAGAAGAGGACCTTGGGGCGGCATACCGAGGTCATTCGGGTGAAGTTCAAGATCCGGGGTGGGGCGCTGGTGCCAGTGGTCGATTGACGGCCGGCGTGGCGGGGCTTCCTGGCGCCGTGAAGCTGGGCTAGTCCTCGGGTACGCAGGCGGGCCCCGGTGCTCCCCTTGTGACTTGACAGAGGGGACGGCCTTGATAGAATCGTCTATAGATATGAATAAGTATAGGCGTCTTTATCAAGGCGCCCTGGGGACAGGACCTCCTGTCAATCTGGATCCGAGGCACACTCATGGAGAAGGACAGATTCGAGCGCGCTTCCGAGATCTTCAGGGACCACGGAGGAATGCTGCGCACGGCCGAGGCACTTCGCGCCGGGATCCACCCGGACACGCTCTATGCCATGAGGGACTCCGGACACCTGGAGAGAGTGAGCCGCGGCGTCTATCGCCTCGCGGGCCGATCGCCACTAGGCAACCCAGACCTTGTGACCGTCGCCTCACGGGTGCCGGGTGGCGTCATCTGCCTCATCTCGGCACTCTCGTTTCACGAGCTGACGACCCAGATACCGCACGAAGTGGATGTGGCGCTGGCGACCGGAGCCAGAGAGCCGCGCATCGATCACCCTCCGATTAGAACCTACCGGTTCACGGGCGAGTCGTTCACCGAAGGCGTAGAGACTCATGAGATCGACGGTGTCGACGTGCGCATCTACAGCCCGGAGAAAACCCTCGCCGACTGCTTCAAGTTCCGCAACAGGATCGGTCTCGACACGGCGGTGGAAGCGCTCCGTTCCTATCGCGAGCGGGGGAGTATCAAGGTGGACGAACTCATACGGTACGCATCAATCTGCCGTGTGAAGAAGGTACTCCAACCCTACCTGGAGGCGATTCTGTAGTGGCGCGAGAGGTCACGAACATCGCCGTATCGGTGCATCAACGCCTGCTGAACAAGGCGAGGGTAACCGGTCGGCCCTTCAATGAACTCCTGCAACGATTCGCCATTGAGCGGTTCCTCTACAGGCTGTCCAAGAGCCGGCATGCAGACCGATTCGTTCTGAAGGGGGCCCTGATGCTCCCGGTGTGGGGAGGGGCAGCTTCTCGTCCCACGAAGGACATCGACCTTCTCGGGAGAATCGACAACAACCTCGAGTACGTCGCCCAGGCGATGAGCGATGTCTGCGAGGTGGATGTCCAAGAAGACGGCATGGTCTTCGACGCGGAGTCGGTGACGGCCGCGAGGATCACTGAGGAGGCGGAATACCAAGGTGTTCGAGTGCGGCTCAAGGCGGCGCTGGGGAATGCGCGAGTTTCGATGCAGGTGGACATTGGCATTGGTGATGTTCTCTTCCCACAACCCCAAGACGTCGAGTACCCAACGCTTCTTGACTTCCCGCCGGCCAGGCTGAAGGGCTACGCTATGGAGAGCACGGTCGCGGAGAAGTTCCAGGCGATGGTGGTCCTGGGCATCTTAAACAGCCGGATGAAGGACTTCTACGACATCTGGATGCTGTCGAGGACGTTCGACTTCGCGGGCGAGGCCCTAGCGGAAGCGATCGAGAAGACCTTCGAGGCAAGACAAACGGAGCTTACGGCGGAGGCCACCGTCTTTGAGCCCTCCTTCGCCAACGACACTGGCAAACAGGCGCAGTGGACGGCGTTTCTCCGGAAGAGCAATCTAGGTGATGCGCCGAGTAGCTTCAGCGAGGTCGTGGAGGCTGTTACTTCGTTTCTCAAGCCGGTGGCTCGAGCGCTTGTCAAACGCAAGGCGTTCAGAGCGACGTGGAAGGCGCCCGGGCCGTGGCGATGAGTCGACCATGTGTCGAAAAACGAACCGCCCGGACCTGGGAAGGCCTGGGCGGTTCCTCGTTGGTAGCGGGGGCCCATTGAGAGGCTGTTCACGACACGCTTGTGGCGTACGCAACCGAACGCTGGCGTGTCCGTCATGAACGGCCGCAGGATTCCTGGATCTTCTGCGTTCGCACCCAGTTGTGTTCGGTTCGAGCACTGAGGTCATAGGACACGGAGTAATGTGATGAGCATCACGAACGGCAGCATAGGCGTTGACATGGGTACCAGTGCATTGACGATCATGACGAGGCGCATCGTCGCACTCAGTGAGGGCCGGTGCGCGGTCGACAGCGGATCGGCGCGTCGCGAGTTCTCATACTGCCTGTTCATTCGTACAGCACGCGATAGACGCTGGTTACTACTGGAACGCCTACGCTCCGGCCGTCCTCCAGGACGGCTTCTAT
>WJLY01000305.1 GCA_014728245.1 Candidatus Effluviviaceae Genus IV sp. | reverse complement strand
GCCTGAGAACCGTCCCGCGGCCGGCGCTCCGCGCCGGTCGCAGGTCCCAACTCCGGCAACCGTCCCGAGAACCCGCACAGCCCGACCCCTCCGCGGCTTCCGTGGGGGGATTTCGCCTTGACACCAAAACCGCGCCTCACTATCTTACTACTGCTTAGCACTCTCACAGGCAGAGTGCTAACAGCGTGAGAGGGAGGGACCCGTGAGGACCGCGGAGCTGTCGGACAGGGAAGAGAAGGTGCTGCGGCTCCTGATAGAGTCGCACGTCAGGAGCGCCAGGCCGGTCAGCTCCAGCGCGATAGCCGCCGCGCGTTCGGTCGCTCTCTCTTCAGCGACGGTGCGCAATGTGCTGCGCTCCCTGGCGGAGAAGGAGCTTATCCTGCAGCCGCACACGTCCGCGGGAAGGGTCCCGACCGACCGTGGCTATCGCTACTACGTCGACTTCCTGATGCGCCCGACGAAACCTTCGGACAGAGTACGCGGCCTCATAGAGGAGCGCATCTCCGGGCTCATGAAGACCGACGAGGACACGATCGCGACCGAGCTGTCCCGCATGGTCAGCCGCCTTACGAAGGAGCTGGCCGTGTCGGTGACCCCGGCTGCGGGAGGAGTCCTCAAGCGCCTCGATCTGGTCCCGTTCGGCGACGGACGGGCGATCGCGGTCGTCACTTTGCGCTCCGGGGCCGAAAGGAGCGTGTCTCTCAGCGTCTCGGACGTGGAGGACGCCGATCTCGAAGAAGCCGCGCGTCTTCTCAATCGGTGGCTCGGAGGCGCGCGCGTGGCGGAGGCGGAGAAGCTCCTGCGTGGCGGAATGCGCCGCGCGCGGCCCCCGGTCCGCAGGGTGATGGACGCTCTCCTGGACGTTCGCTCGGGGCTTCTGTCGCCTCAGCACGCGAGGAGCGTGCACTACGAGGGCGCGCGCTACATGTTCAGGCATCCGGAGTTCGAGGGCGAGGCCGCGTGTCTCGGAGAGATACTCGACAGCGAAGAGATGCTCGCGGACGCCCTCGGCGCGCACTCGGCGGGCCCGGTGGCCGTGTGTATCGGCGAGGAGAACAGACTGAAGGAGATGCGCCGGATGTCGCTCGTGGCGGGCTCGTATCGCATCGGTGGGGGGATGGGCCGCATGGCGGTCATCGGGCCGACCCGGATGAAGTACCCGAAATTCGTCGGCCTGGTGAGATTCCTCTCTGACAGGCTCGAGAACGTCTTCACCGCCGCGCCGTGAACTCATGAGCCGAGAAGCGCGACGCGCCCCCCCCGGACCGGCATCCAAGCCAGAGAGGGTCGAGTGGGTCGCGGGGCGGACGGGGTCGAAAGGAAGGCCTCTCAGGCAAGCTTGAAGCGCACAAGGGGAGACGATGACAAGAAGGCGTGACGACAACGACAGAGCGCCGGCCGAAGGAATACCCGGATCAGCCGAAGCGGAGGCTCCTGAGAGGGCCGACGGCGTGTACGGGCGAGAGGGCACGACCGCGGGACGCCCGGTCGCCGGAGATGAGGCCGCAGAGGAGGCTCCCACGGAAGAGGAGCTTCGCGAGGAGATCAGGGCGCTCGGCAGCAAATGGAAGCGGGCGCTGGCCGACCTCGAGAACTACAAGAAGCGCGTGGAGCGGGAGAGAAGACGGCGCGTAACGGAGGCGCGCGAGGAGCTCCTGCGGTCGCTCGTGGAGATCGCCGACGACTTCGAAAGGGCCATAGCCTGCGGCGAGGACTCGTCCGTTCCCGAGGACGATCCGTTCAGGGCGGGCGTGGAGCTGATCCTGAGGCGAGTAAGAGAGGTCCTCGAGAAGCACGGAGTGAGTCCGATCGAGACGTGCGGCGCGACGTTCGACCCCGCGGTCCACGAGGCGGTGGGCCACGTCGAGTCGGACGATCACGAATCGGACGAGATAGTGGAAGAGGTAAGAAGAGGATACATGTGGGAGGACAGGCCGCTGCGTTGCGCGAGGGTGGTGGTGGCGAAGTGAGAGGCGCCGCGGCCGGTATCGGACGTTCCCGTCCCGTGCGGGGTTCGGGGACGTCAGGAAGGAAAGAGACCGGATGAGCAAGGTTATAGGCATTGACCTGGGAACGACGAACTCGTGTGTGGCGGTGATGGAGGGAGGAGAGCCGACTGTCATACCCAATCCCGAAGGTGGGAGGACGACTCCGTCGGTCGTAGCGTTCACCAAGACGGGGGAGCGGCTCGTAGGCCAGCCGGCCAAGCGTCAGGCCGTCACGAACCCGGAGAACACGATCTTCTCCATCAAGAGATTCGTCGGCCGCAGATACGACGAGGTAGGCGAAGAGATAGAGCTGGTTCCCTACAAGGTCGTCAAGGACTCGAAGGGCGACGTCCGTATCGTCGTCAAGGGGAAGCAGTACGCGCCGCCCGAGATCTCCGCGATGGTCCTGCAGTCCATGAAGAGGACCGCGGAAGAGTACCTCGGCGAGAAGGTCGAGAAGGCCGTCATCACGGTTCCCGCGTACTTCAACGACTCGCAGCGACAGGCGACGAAGGACGCCGGCAAGATCGCCGGGCTCGAGGTGCTCCGTATCATAAACGAGCCGACGGCGGCCTCTCTTGCCTACGGATTGGACAAGAAGGGGCAGGAGCAGATAGCGGTCTTCGACTTCGGGGGCGGGACGTTCGACATTTCCATTCTCGAAGTGGCCACCGAGGGCGAGGAGCAGACGATCCGCGTGCTCGCCACGAACGGCGACACGCACCTCGGCGGCGACAACCTCGACCAGAGGGTGATCGACTGGATCGCCGACGAGTTCAAGAAGGAGCAGGGCATAGACCTTCGGAAGGACGCGATGGCCCTGCAGCGGCTCAAGGAGGCGGCCGAGAAGGCGAAGATAGAGCTCTCGACCACTCTGGAGACCGACATCAACCTGCCGTTCGTCACAGCCGACTCCTCGGGGCCCAAGCACCTCACCATGTCCCTGAGCCGGGCCAAGCTGGAGTCGCTTGTCGACGATCTGATCGACCGGACGGTGGAGCCCTGCAAGCAGGCGCTCAAGGACGCGAAGCTCGACCCGAAGGAGATCGACGAGGTCGTCCTCGTGGGCGGCACGACCAGGATGCCCGCCGTGCAGGAGAAGGTGAAGGAGCTCTTCGGCAAGGAGCCCCACAAGGGCGTGAACCCGGACGAGGTCGTGGCCGTCGGCGCGGCGATCCAGGGCGCGATCATGACGGGGGAGGCGGGCGTCAAGGACGTGCTGCTTCTCGACGTTACGCCCCTGTCGCTCGGTATCGAGACGCTTGGAGGCGTCTTCACGCCTCTCATCCCGAGGAACACGACGATTCCCGCCCACGAGAAGCAGATCTTCTCGACCGCGGCCGACAACCAGCCGGCGGTCTCCATACACGTGCTTCAGGGAGAACGGCCTATGGCGACGCAGAACCGCACGCTCGGGCGGTTCGACCTGGTCGGCATACCTCCGGCGCCGCGAGGCGTGCCGCAGATCGAGGTCTCGTTCGACATCGACGAGAACGGCATCGTGCACGTCAAGGCCAAGGACCTCGGGACCGGAAAGGAGCAGCAGATCCGGATCGAGGCATCCAGCGGCCTCTCTGAGGACGAGGTGGAGAAGATGGTCGGGGAGGCGGAGGAGCACGCGGAGGAAGACAAGGCCAGGCGAGAGGAGATAGAGATTCGCAATCAGGCGGACTCGCTGGTCTACACGACCGAGAAGACGCTCCGCGAGCACGGGGACCAGCTCGACGCCTCCGACCGCACGCAGATAGAAGAGGCGATCTCCAAGCTCAGGGATACGCTGAAGTCCGGGGACGCCGACGCCATCAGGCGCGACATGGAGGCCCTGCAGCAGTCCTCCTATAAGCTGGCCGAGAAGATGTACGCGGGCACGCAG
>WJLY01000304.1 GCA_014728245.1 Candidatus Effluviviaceae Genus IV sp. | reverse complement strand
GGTTACCTCTGGGATGACGACGACGCGGCCCCGAACGGCTTCAAGACCGAGCTGAGGGACTTCAGAGCCGGCGCTCTGAGCTTCAAGGGTTCCTACGAGGAGTTCGGGGCCGACTTCTACACGATAGGGCTGGCGTCGGGCGACAAGAACAACCTGAACGACTACTCCCAGTACTATGGGGAGGCGCACTATCGCGTGCCGGCGAAGGCGGTCAACCTGAGGGGCTGGCTCCGTCACGCCGAGCCCAAGAACCCCGGCCTGACGAGCTACTCGAACTCCGTGGGCACGATCGACGAGTGGGGCAGCGAGGCCTACATCGAGTTCGTGAACGGATTCACCGGCAAGGCGGAGTACAAGGTCTACGAGGACGACAACGGCACCTGGCCGAACCTCTTCCTCGAGGCGACAGGCGAGAACCGACTGGTCAAGCTCCGCGCTCAGTACAGGATCAAGGACATCGACTCCGTCTACGAGATGACCGCCTACGGGTTCGAGGCGAACGTCAACCTGTCGAACGACTGGAAGTTCTACGCGCGTGTCATGAACGTAGACGAGCAGACCGAGTCCAGGCAGACCGCGTTCGCTCAGCTCAGGTATCTCGGCTGGGGCGGCGCGGAGTTCTTCGTCGAGTTCGGGAATCCCGACCAGAGCAACGATCTTGTCAACGACGGCGATTTCGTGCAGCACGGCAGCGCGAGCATAACCGAGAAGGTGTTCAAGGCGTTTCTCAAGATCTATTACTAACGAAAGGCAAGCGGGGACACGACAGCGGGGACCGGCTCGGAGAGAACCGGAACGAGCCCCGGGAGAGCGGCAGCGTGGCCGCGGATCTGGAGATGAGACGATGAAGCTAGCACGCAGTGTGACATTCCTTCTCGCTACCGCGACGGCGCTCGTCCTCGGAACGGCGCCGGCCCTTTCGGGGGTCCGCGCGGTCGAGGACGGGGTCGAGTTCACCTACGAAGATCCCTACGCGGCCAGCGTGAGTCTCGCGGGCGACTTCAACAACTGGAGCATGGACTCGACGCCGCTCACCAAGGACGATGAGGGCGTCTGGAGCGTGGTCGTCGACCTCGAGCCCGGGGACTACGAGTACAAGTTCGTGGTGAACGGCTCAGAGTGGGTCGCCGACCCCGAGAACCCTCTCATCGTAGGCGACTACGGAAACTCCGGCCTGACAGTGGCCGAGGACGGCGAGGTGGTGCTCGAGGGAGGCGTCGGAGCCATATCGAACACCGCGGTCAACTCGCGCGTGAGACTGACGGGATGGTACAGAGCGATCTACGACAGCCAGTCGGACCTGCCCAGGGATCCTCGCTGGCGGCTGAAGCGCCCGGAGCACGAGTTCTACATCTCCGTCGACCCCACGGTTAACGACAATGTGGAGGGCAGCGCGACGCTCCACATGTCGACCGGCTCGGGCGACATCACCGAGATCCACGCCGACATCTACAGCGGCCACATCCTGCTTCGAGGAGGCCCGTTCACGGCTGAGGGCTGGTACAACGAGGAGAGCATCCAGTTCGACAATCCTCTCGAGTACCTCGGGCACACCGATCTTGAGGGCACGATCCCGGAAGAGCACATCAAGTTCGGCAGGGGCGCGCAGGGCGTGAACCTGACGACGGGGTTCTGGGACTTCGACCTCGTCGGCGTCTATGCCAGCAGGTACGACTACGACATCCGCAACGACCCCTCGATCTACGACAACACCGACACCGATCTCAGGGCGGCAAGGCTCAAGCGGCCGGTGGGGCCGGTCACGCTGGGAGCAACTTACGTCGCGCACGTGGACGGGTGGTGGATCGACTGGACCGGCGGCAACTACAGCCCCGACCTCGAGGACTACATAGAAGAAAGCGGGAGCACTAGCGACTGGTTCGAGCTGTCGAACACCGAGCAGATAGTCGGGCTGGACGCGGCCGTGCCGCTGGCGGACGACGACGTCAACGTCAGAGCCGAGTACGCTTTCTACTCGTACGACGGGCTCTTCGACATGGGGAATCGGGAGAAGGTGGAGGGCGACGACTACTCGAACGGGGCAATAGACGTGCCGTTCGGAGAGACCGGCGGATGGGCCGCGCGCGGGCAGGTGGGGATCGAGTCGTTCCAGCCGTTCACCGTCGACCTGGAGGCGACCAGGTTCGTACTCGACGGAATGTCCGGAGGCGAGGAGTTCGTGTCCTTCGGAGATCCGTCCTGGTGGAACTGGATCGGACGGACTTCCCAGACGCGGCAGTTCCCGGGCACGCCGATACGCGAGTACACCGAGGTGCGCTACGACGGTTCACCGCTGACCGTCGACGTCTACGGGCCCCTCCCGGACTACGAGACGTGGGACTTCCAGTTCGACGGCGGTCTCGGCTTCGGTATCTTCGACCTGGGGATCGAGTACGACTACTCGATGTTCGAGGGCTCGTTCATAGACACGCTCGGCTGGCTCCAGGCCGATGGGGACTTCGACGGGACGACGAACCGGCTCGCCGGACGCGCGTCGGCAGACGTTCTGCCAGATAAGCTCCAGGTCGGCCTGTCGTTCGAGTCGATGAACCATGAGCTGAACGCGGGAGAGGAGCTCCTGACCGGGGCGCAGTGGGGCGAGCCGCTCGACACGTTCGAGGTGATACTGGACGGCCGGTTCGAGGTCTGGCGCGACTGGAGCGTGGTGGGCGATCTCCGCCTCATGACCTACCGCGACGCGCCGCAGGATGCGGCGGAGGGCGACACGACGGGCGTGGTCGAGTACGACGACGAGAGCTTCTTCGCGCCGTACCTGGCGCTCGTCTACGAACCTCGTCCGAACGTCGAGCTCAGGTTCTCCTACGGAGTCGATCCGATGAACTACGAAGACACTCCGGTCGAAGGACGCCCGAACGGCCGGGAGCGCTGGAGGAGAGAGTACCTCTGGGATCACAGCGAACATGACGTGATCGACGCGGAGGAGGCGCTCGCCGACGCGAGGACGCTGGGCGTCATGGCAGTGATAATGTTCTAGGGAGGCGATGGCAGCTTGAACAGAATAACACGAGCAGGTGCGATGCGGACCGCCGGGCTGATGCTGCTGGCGGCGGCCGCCTTGGCGCTCAGTTCCTGCGCCGCCGTGCTGGGCGCGATCGAGGACAGGCTTCCTCCTCCGCACGAAGTGGAGGAAGGCATACTCTTCCAGTACCACGCGCCTTCCGCCAGGCAGGTCACTCTGGCGGGCAGTTTCAACAACTGGGGCGGAACGCAGGGCGGCGGACGCTACGATCCGGACATCGACCGGATGGGAGACCCGAACAACGACGGTGTCTGGACGATCGTTGTCCCGCTCCCACCGGGCCGCTACCAGTACAAGTTCGTCATCGACGGCGGAGTCCGGTGGGAGAAGGACCCCAACAACCAGGACACCGGCACAGAAGGCGGGATCGAGAACTCGCTGATCGTGGTGCCCCCTACGGTCGACTACGATTACGAGGTAGTCACCGGAACCGTCGTGAGCGGCGAGGAGAGATCGACGGGCGAGCAGGAGGGCGGCGAGAGCCGGGCGCGCGAGGAGGTCGAGCTCGAGGCCAGGTTCGCCGGGGCGGAAGAGGTATATGTAGCCGGGGACTTCAACAACTGGGAGCCGGAGGCCGACAGGCTCGAGGAGGTCGAGGACGGCGTCTTCCGGATCACCCTGGACCTTTTGCCCGGAACCTACGAGTACAAGTTCGTGGTCGACGGCGCCTGGAAGGAAGACCCCGACAACCCGAACAGCGTTCCGGACCCCTACGGAGGCAATAACTCGGTACTCACGGTGGAGTAGAGGGCTGGTCCGGGACGGCGCCCGCGTCGGGGTTTCGCGCGCGCCGCCGGTCGGAGGAGTCCGAGACCATTTATGCAGCGTCGCACACCGATAGCCGACGCGTCAGAGAAGAGACGTGACGCCTCCGGCCGCAGTAACGGCCGGAGGCGAGCGCGGTTGAGGGACAACCTCACCTCGTACTCGTTCCTGGCGCCGTTCTTCATCATCTTCGGGGTCTTCCTCGCGTATCCCATCTTCTATTCGCTCTATCTGGCGCTGCACAAGGTGCCAGCCGACTCGTTCGACATCTTCGGCGGACTGACCTTCGTGGGTCTCCAGAACTTCGCGAAGCTCTTCACCGACATCCGCTTCTGGTGGTCGGTGCTGATGACCCTCTACTACGCGGCGCTCATCATCCCCTCGGGGATCGCGGTCTCGCTGATTCTGGCCCTTCTTCTGAACAACAGGCTCAAGGCGGTGGCTTTCTACAGGAGCGCGTTCTTCCTTCCCTACGTGCTCGACATGCTGGTCGTGGGGATCGTCTGGACGCTCATCTACAGCCCTCACGTGGGGATCCTGGTTCGCATACTGGAGAGCGTCGGCGTGTCCGCCTTCACGGAGAGAGGCTTTCTGGGGATGCCCGCGACCGCGATGCCGTCGGTCGTCCTGGCCAACGTGCTCAAGGGCGCGGGATTCGGGATGATCCTCTATCTCTCCGCGATCCAGAACATCCCGCAGTCGCTCTACGAAGCGGCGGAAATAGACGGCGCGAGCGCGTGGCAGAGGTTCCGGAGCATCACGCTGCCGCTGGTCAAGCCGATAACGTTCTTCATGATCATCATCGGGACCATCACGGCGCTGAACGCGTTCGTCGAGGTCTACGCGATGACCGGCGGCGGCCCGAACGTCGACATCGGCGGGAAGGCGCTCGGCGCGACCTGGGTGACGGGTTACTATGTCTTCGACACGTTCTACAACCAGTTCAGGCTGGGCTATGCGGCGGCCATGTCCTACGTGCTGCTGGCGCTCACTCTGATCGTAACGTTCGTGAACAGGCGGTTCCTCAGCGCCGAGGTGTAGAAAGACCGGCTCCCGAGCGCCGGAGGCCGCGGTGCGGCCGGCGCCTCGGGAGCGGCGTCGAGAGGACGCCGGCGGCGCCGGGGAGACGGGATGGGAGAGGCGGCTTGGAGATCAAGACAGCCAGGACCATCAGAAAGATCGTCGTCTACACGGGTCTCACCGCGGCCGCGATCGTCGTGCTCTTCCCGTTCTTCTGGATGATCGTGACGGCCCTGAAGCAGCCCGGGCAGGCGTTCACGCCGGAGATATTTCCTCAGAGCCCGACACTCGACAACTTCCGGAGGGTCCTCGCCGACTACGGGTTCGCCAGGTACTTCCTGAACAG
>WJLY01000303.1 GCA_014728245.1 Candidatus Effluviviaceae Genus IV sp. | reverse complement strand
GTTGAAGACCGAGACCGAGTACCCCTTGGACTCGATGTTGAGCACCAGGTTCTCGCCCATGACGGCGAGACCGACCAGGCCGAACTGAGACTTCCCCATGTCGCGTCGTCCCTCCCGCATGACTCGTGACCGCGTCGCGCCGCCCGCGAAGATTCGGCCCGTCGCGCCGCCCGCTCGCCATCACCTGCTGCAGACGGCGCGCACCTCCTCGAGCGTAGTCCGCCCGGAGAAGACCTTCTCTATGCCGTCCTGCTTCAGCGTGCGCATGCCCTGCTCGATGGCGAGGTCGC
The DNA here is from genome assembly GCA_014728245.1 of Candidatus Effluviviaceae Genus IV sp. Classification (GTDB taxonomy): domain Bacteria; phylum Joyebacterota; class Joyebacteria; order Joyebacterales; family Joyebacteraceae; genus WJLY01. The sequence continues at coordinate 3,585 of WJLY01000303.1, read as the reverse complement.
GGACCTCCATCGCCTTGGCCTTCCTGTAGACAAGGCTCTTGATGTCGTCGGTGTTGACGAGGAGCTCGTGTATCCCCATCCGTCCCCGGTAGCCGACCTTCCCGCACCTGCTGCAGCCCGACTCGCTCGCGCGGTAGAGGGTCGCCCCCGGCGCGAGGCCGAGCGCGTCGAAGAGCTCCTGACTCCCGTACTCGTCGCGGAGCTGGTCGAACTCCTCCTGCCCGACCTCGTACGCCTCTCTGCAGTCCTTGCAGAGAGTGCGGACGAGCCGCTGCGCGAGCACCCCGAGCAGCGCGTCGGCGAACGAGTAGGGGTCGATCCCCATCTCGAGGAGGCGGACCACCGTCTCCGGCGCGGAGTTCGTGTGGAGCGTGGAGAAGACGAGGTGACCTGTGAGCGAGGCCTCGATGCCCGTTGCCGCGGTCTCCTCGTCGCGCATCTCGCCGATCATGATGACGTCGGGGTCCGCGCGCAGGAACGAGCGCATGGCCGCGGCGAAGGTGAGCCCCGCCTTGCGGTTCACCTGCACCTGCCTCAGGCCCGCCTGGGTGATCTCGACGGGGTCCTCGGCGGTCCAGATCTTGATGTCCTCCTTGTTGATGTAGCCGAGCGCGGAGTGGAGCGTCGTCGTCTTCCCGGAGCCGGTCGGCCCCACGCAGAGGACTATGCCGTAGGGGGTTTCGACGAGCTTCTTGAACTCGCGCAGGTTCCGTTCGCTCATGGCGAGCTTGTCTATCGGGATCGGCTTGGAGGAGGCGAGGATTCGCATGACCGCGTCCTCGGTGCCGCCGACGGTCGGCATGCACTCGACGCGGAGCTCGATGTCGAGCTTGCCCCACTTCCTGAACTTGATCTTGCCGGACTGCGGACGGCGCCGCTCGGCGATGTCGAGGTCCGACATTATCTTGATGCGCGAGACCATCGCGCTCCTGTGAGCGCGGGGGAAGGTCATGACCTTCTGCAGCGCGCCGTCCACGCGGTAGCGGACGATGGCCTCGCCCTCGGGCGAGGGCTCGATGTGGATGTCGGAGGCGCCGCGCCGGTAGGCGTCCTCGACGATCCTGTTCACGAGCTTGACTATCGCGCTGTCGTCCTCGCTGACCTCGGCCTCCTCGGCCTCATCCTCGGGCGCCTTGCCGGTCTCGTCCTCCATCTGCGAGAGGAGGTCGGTGACCGACTCGCCGCCTGAGCCCACGCCGAAGCAGAGGTCGATCGCCGCGAGGATGTCCTCGTCCGTCGAGACGCGGTACTCGATGCGCCTGTCGTGGAAGAGCGCCTGGATGAGGTCGCGCTTGACGACGTCGCGCGGGTCCTCGATGGCGACGACGACCTTGCGCTCGTCCTCCTCGAGGGGCACGGCGCGGGCGTACTTCAGCTCGTCGTACTTGCTCGATAGCCTCTGTATGATCCCCTGCGGCACGACCATGCGCTGGTCGAACTCGAACGTGCCGCAGCGGTAGAAGTCGCCGTATGCCTCGAGGATGTCCTTCTTCGGCACGTTGTACTCGTTCATCAGCACCGACTCGACGGACGAACCCTCCTCCCTCGCGCTCTCGCGCGCGGCGGCGAGGTCCTTCTTGGTGATCACCTTGCTCTCGATGAGCGCGTCGTACTTCGTGCGCCTCGCCCCGGTGCGCGCCTGGTTGTTGAACGCGATCCCCAGGGTCTCGCTGAGGAGCCCGGCGCGCTCGAGGTCCTCGTCGCCGAAGGGCTGGTCGTCTACGCGGTTTATGAGCTGGAGCACGCCCTCGATCTCGCCCTGGAACTCGATCGGGGCGGCGAGGACCTGCTTCGTGCGGAAGCCGGTCATCTCGTCGAACGACCGGTTGAAGGAGAGCTCCGGGTGTATGCGCGCGAGCTCGTCCGCGTCGTAGACGTCGGCTATGACGACCGGCGTGCGGGTGTTCGCGGCGTAGCCGGCGATGCTCGCGTTCGAGACCGGGACGCGGAACTCGCGTATCTCCTCGCCCAGCTTGGTCCGGCTGAAAAGCTCCCCGCTCTCCTCGTCCACGGCGTAGACGGTCACGCGCCTGCAGTCGAAGAGCGCCGCTATGTCCTGGATCAGCGAGATCAGGATCTGGTCGAGGTCCTGCGCGGCGTGTATGGAGTTGATTATCCTGTTCAGGCTCTCCTGGTACTTGAGCCTTCTGCCCTGCCGCTCGCTCTCGATCACATGCTGCATCAACGGTCCGATATTCCGGGCCATCTCGCCGAGCGATTCGACCTCCAGGAAGTTGAAGCCGTCGGCGTTCAGCTTGTTGAGCGCCTGGACGACGCCGATCACCTTCTCGCGGTAGACGACGGGCGCGCAGAGGACCTCCTTCGTGCGGTAGCCCGAGGCCTTGTCGGCCTCGACGTTGAAGGTGAGCTTCGGGTTTATCCTTCTGAGCTCGTCCTGGTCGTAGACGTCGGCGATGTTCACGGCCTCGCCCATGCGCGCGCAGTGGCCGGGGATGCCCGCCTGGTCGACCGGGACGCGTACTTCCCCGCCTCCGGGATCGCGCGTGACGAGCGCCCCGTCGTCGAGCGCCCAGGCGAAGACCCAGTCGGCGTCGACGATGCTCCTGATCTCGCTCGCACGGGACAGGAGCTCGCCCAGGGACTCCGCCCCCTGGAGCTTCTCGAGAATGGCGTGCTGCGCGGACATGTACTGGAACGCCGTGTCGCGCTCGTGCTTGGTCTTCGCCTTCTCGATGATGTCCTTGAGGGGCATCTGCGCTGCTCCTTTCGACCGGCCTTCCGCTACTCTACACGGCCGCGGCGGGCGGTCAAGGATTTGGGAGGATGTGGGAACCTTGAGCGCACGCCGTGCGTACTCCTTGCGGAGGCCCGCACCCCGCGAGGAAAGGAGGCCGCCATGCCTGAGGCGAAGACCGGCCCGAAGGTGTCATGGATCCGCGTCGGCGTCATCGTGCTGCTGGCCCTCGCCGCTTGGGTGGTTCTTTCGGCGCCGTTCCCGGGCTCGGGGCGTGAACGCGCGAGGCGAACGAAGTGCGCCTCGAACCTGAAGCAGATCGGCTACGCCTGCCACCTCTACTCGGGCGACCACGAGGAGGCCTTCCCGCCGAGCCTGGGCGCCGTCTTCCCCGAGTACATCCCGGACGGGCGCGTCTTCATCTGTCCGCTCTCGGGTGGCTACACCAAGGTGATAGCCGTAGCCGACCTGCCCGAGGGCGCGGAGGACGCCTCCGCCGTCTTCGGCCCCGAGCACACCGACTACGAGTACGTCGCCGGTCTCCGCGCGACCGACCCGCCCACCCTCGTCCTCGCCTACGACAGGGACGGCAACCACGAGGACGGCAACCACGGGGACGGCCGGAACGTCCTCTTCGTCGGTAACAACGTGGTATGGACGCCCGAGGACGACTTCCGGAAGGCGCTCCAGCGGACGCGGGAGCACCTGGCGGCGCGGGGCAGGTGAGCCGGACCGCGGGAGCGCACAGCGCCCTGCGCGGCGGGCGGAGTCACGTCCTCCCGAGCCGCGCGAGGTCGTCGAAGAAGCCCGGATAGGTCTTCTCGACGCACGAGGGGTTCTCGATCCGGACGCCCGGCACCGCGAGCCCGGCGACGGCGAAGCTCATCGCC
>WJLY01000302.1 GCA_014728245.1 Candidatus Effluviviaceae Genus IV sp. | reverse complement strand
GTCTCCCGGACCGCCGCGCCGGCACTCTTGCTTCGACGCGACGCGTTCCACGGAACCGGACAACAGAAGGACGTCGACCTGACACCAGGACACGGAAACCACGGCCTGCAGGACCCATCGGGACGGGACTCCACGTCTCCCGTCCCGATGCGCGCCGCCGAGATCCTGCGTCCCACGTTCAAGCGCTTCCTGTGGCACGCGTACGACCATCTCGGACTTCTGGTCGCCGTCAACCTGCTGTGGCTTCTCATGTGCGCTCCGGTGGTCACGGCCCCCGCGTCCACAGCGGCGCTCTTCCGCATCGGGAGAAAGATCGCAAGCCACGAGGACGTGTCGATCCGGGACTTCTTTTTCGGATTCCGCGCTCACTTCCTGCCCGCGATCAAGGTCGGCTCGTTCACCCTCGTAGTGGTCTTCATGCTGTGGGTGAACGTCGACTTCTACAGCCACCTCGGCGGCTGGGCCACGCTCCCCGGCATGCTCCTCGCCGCCGTCATGATCTGGGCGGGCGTCTTCCTCGCTCTAATGCACGCCCACCTTCACCCGCTCATCGCCGACGGCGACAGAGCGCTGCGGGTGCTGCTCAGCAAGTCCGCTCTCCTCACGCTGGACAACGTGGGCTACACGGTCGGTGTCACGGTGCAGGCGGCCTCGGTGGCTGCCATATGCGTCCTCACGGGCGCCGGCCTCGTGCTCGTCCTGGGCAGCTTCACGGCGCTGCTCCTCTCCTGCGGCCACAGGGAGCTGCTGAAGCGCTACTTCCCCGAGTCACCCGAGGCCGGGGAGCCCGAGGAGACCCGAGGCTGGCGCGACTTCTGGAAGCCCTGGGAGAGCCGCCGCAAGGAGTAGCGCCACCCGCCGAGGACCATCTCCTGGCCATGCCCCGCGCCGCCCTCCGAGGACCAGCCCCTACCCCCTGCCGAACCCACTCGCCAAGCACCAATCGCTACCACCTCCGCGCGGCGCCCGCGTTCGCACAGGCCTCGTCGCCGCCCTCGCTCCGCGAGTGGTTGCGGCCGAGAAGCGCCCGCCGACGAATTCCCATTCGCCAATCATTAATATTGCAGGAACCGAATACAATTAAACGCCACGGCGTTTTCTGTTGACTAATAGACACGGGGGCTTTAACATCGTCAATGGTCGGATTCAATTTATTGATACGCCTTGAACAAGGAGAGCCTGATGGTCCACAAACAGCCCAACGTTTGCCCGGTGTGCGGCGGCGAGATGGTGATACGCGAGCTTGAGTGCCCCACCTGCAACGTGACGATCAGGGGCAGCTTCGAGACGTGCTCGTTTTCGGCTCTCACCCCGGAGCAGCTCGAGATGGTCCGGATCTTCCTTCGGTCCCGCGGGAACATAAAGGAGGTAGAGCGCGAGCTCGGCATCTCCTATCCGACCGTGCGGGCCCGGCTCGAGGAGATCGTGCGGGCGCTCGGTCTCAAGCCTACGACCGAGGTCCCCAAGGAGTTCAGAGACGAGCTTCTGGCAAAGCTCGAGACTGGAGAGATCGATGCAGACGAATTCGTACGCAGACTGGATGAGGCGGCCTCTTAGCGCGGCCGTCTGCCCGACTCCGGACCTCTGGCCCGAGTACGACACGGTCGGCTCAAGGGGTCCGCGCGGAGGCGCCCTCGGAGACGCGACTGCCGGCGGGAGCTACGGACCGACCCGAATCTACACCCACAAGGAGGACTACGTGAAGGAGGAGAAGCTACGCGTGCTGAAGATGCTCGAGGACGGGAAGATCACGGCGGACGAGGCATCCCGGCTCATGGAGGTGCTCGACAGGAGCGAGTCGCGCCCCACCGACAACGACATCAAGAGGAAGTGGCTGCACATACGCGTTCAGGAGGCGGGCCGCGACCGCGACAAGGTCAACATCCGCGTGCCGCTGGCGCTCCTCAAGTTCGGGTTCAAGCTCGCGCCGAAGTTCGCGCGGCAGCACGTCAAGAAGGCCCACCGCCACGCCGAGCGGGCGCGAGCGAGGGCCGAGCGGGAGCGCGAGAAGGCCGTGCGCAAGGCGAGAAGGACGGCGGAACGCGTCAAGCGAGACCTTGAGGGCAAGCTCGGCGAACACCCGGGCCTCGACATCGAAGCCATCGTGAATGAGGCAATCGAGGAGAGCCTCTCCGAGATGGATGAAGCGATCCGGGAGGGCCTGGAGGAAGCCGGCGAGGATCTCGGGACGCATGTCCACGAAGGACTGGGAGTCCTGGCGGACAAGAATCTCGATCTGGACCTCGATGCGATCCTGGAGATGGCCCAGAGCGAGGGGTTCGACGGCAAGATCCTGGACGTCTATGACGAGGACGACGACGAGCACGTGACGATCACGCTGGAGTAGAAGAGCTTCTCGCCTCCGGGAGCGCGGCTGAGACTCGCCGCCGACGCAGGAGAGCGCGCCGAGATATGGAGGCAGCGCAAGAGAGCCTGCCGAGATATGGAGGAAGCGCAAGAGAGAACCCGCGGAGACATGGCGGCACGGCAGGGGGAAGCTCGCTGAGACACGGCGGCGCACCAAGAGAAAGCCCGCGACCATAAGTGGCCGCGGGCTTCTCTTCTCTTGATCGGGGCCTCGCCCAACCTGGGCGCTCTAGGCGCCTCAGGTGGCCCCACTCGGACCGCAACTCGTAGAGGAACCGCCTCCGACGTTGGCCGCGAACACCGACACCTTCCGCGAAACACTCCTGCTACCGCACTCGGGGCACTTCCGCGGCTTGTCCCGGTCCGCTATCGACTCGAGCTCCTCGAACTCGTGCCCGCACTTCCCGCAGCAATACTCGTAAAGCGGCATTCCAGCTACCTCTCATTCCGGTCTGACGATCTCACGAGGGAGGACGTGAGCATTATCGTCCCATATACGGATGCGGAGCCGGCCCGGAGGATTCAGGTTTCGGGCGCGTCCGACGGGGCGGCCCCACCCTCCGCGCGACGGCCTGAATCGCACTCACCTCGGAGCCCGGGGCCCGGGAAGCCCTGCCTGCCATCCCGCCTCGCGCCGGGTCGCGGACGCCGCGGGCCGGGCACGAGCGCGCCCCGCCACTACTCCACTCGGCGGAAGAGCGCCCTTCTGGGGACGCTCTCGTCCTCCCCCTCCCACATCAGGAGTTCCCACCCGGTCTCGAAGAGCGAACGGATCTCGTCGTTCGTGTACGGCCTGAACAGCATTCCCTTCCTGCGCCCGCTGAAGTAGCGGTGCGTGCCGTCGCCGAGCACCTCAGCCTCCGAGTCGGGGTCGTCGCTTCGGTCCTCGTCGAACGAGACGAGGAGATGTGCCCCAAGCCTCGCCACGCGGGTCAGCTCCTCCGCAAGCTCCCGCGCCCAGTCGAGTGTGACGTGGTCGAGGCAGCTCCAGGCGAGTATTCCGTCGACGGACCGATTCGGGAGCTCGATCTCGTGCCCGTCATACCCCACCGCCCGCAGCGTGAAGTCGTCCGCGGCCGCGCGCTCCTCGCAGTACCGTACGCCCGCGTCGGCCACGTCACAGACGTAGACATCGAACCCGCGCTCCGCCAGCGCCAGGGCGTTTCTCCCCAGACCGCAGCCGAAGTCGAGCACCTCCGCGCCCCCGGCGAGCGCGCCGAGGAACTCCATTGCGAGCGGCTTCTCCGAGGAGAAGACCGAGTCCCTCCACTTCGCCGGCTCGCCCGAATCTATGGTCTCCGCGATGCAGCGCTTCCAGAACTCGCCCGAGTCGAGTCGCTCGTCGGCCATCGGTCCTCCGTCGGCTTCGTCGCCGCCCCCCGGTCGCTGGGACTTCAGTCCTCCGCCGGCCTGGTCGCTATCGCGAAATCGCCCGGTCCCTCTTCCGCCGCCCTGACCGCCTCCGCGCCGAACTCCCAGGCGATATCCTCGAAGGAAGAGGCCAGCTCGTCGAGCCTGCCGTCCTCAGCCGCGGCGTCGAAGAAGCGTCGCAGGTTCGGCAGCCTGTGGTCGAAATGCCGGATGTCCTCGAACCCGATCGCCTCGAGAATCTGATCGAGAGTCTCGCTCGTGAGGTGACGCAGCTCGAAATACCTCGCGTCCACGACGAGCGGCCGCAGTCTCTCGAAGAACCGAACGTCCAGCGTATCAGGGCGACTCGGCGCCTGCGAGGGATCTGACAGGTTCTCGAACTCCACCGCCTTTCGCTCGAGCCCTATCAGGACGTCCTCGAGCTCGTTGTCCTCGCGGACCCCCGAATCGTCGAGGAAGAGCCCGTATTTCGACTCCCTCGCGGGGTCCTTCGAACGCGCCTGATAGAAGAGGGCGGGCGGACCGTCGGCGAACTCCACCCGGAGCTCCTCGTCGCCCTCGCTCTCGGGGAAGTACTCGCCGTAGTCCTCGAAGACCATCGCCAGCCTGCCGCCGGGCTTCAGGACGCGGAAGACCTCCCGGAGCGCCCGCTCCGGGTCGTCGGTCTGCTCGATCGACGAGGCCGCCGCGACCCCTCCGAAGGTTCTGTCCGCGAAGTCGAGCGAGACGGCGTCCATCTCTAGGAACTCGACGTTGTGGATGTGGAGTCTCTCGGCGTTCTCTCTCTGCACGCGGACTCTCCGCGGCGACGGGTCTACGCCGACGATCTGCTCAAAGCGGCGCGCCATGCGAAGGCAAGGCCACCCGTCGCCCGGGCCTATGTCGAGTACCCTCCGCGCGCCGCGGAGCGCCTCCGTGAAGGCCGCGATCAGCCCGGTGTCCTGCCAGTGGCTGCGCTTCGAGTAGTCGAGCGGCCGGTAGATCACGGGCAGGCAGCGCCCGGACTGCGACTCCATCCGGTCGTACGAAAGCTCCGCCGTCGTCGAGCGCGACGGGGACAGCTCGGAGAGGATCCACCGCTCGATGTCGGTGCGGGTCGTGTCGATGTCTCCGCTCATCCCGGTGCCTTCCTTGACTGCGCGCCGCGTCTTCTCACGTGTCGCATGTCGAAAGCCCTCGCCGGCTCATTCACGCCGCGTCGTCGAACCGCGGTCCCACGGTCACCCGAGCGCAGACGATGGGGACCGTAGAACGATCCCCATCGTATATCGCCCTTCTATCACAGTCCAGCCTCGACATCGCCTCGGCCGGCTCTGGACCGGCCGGATTGGACCCACGGTCGCGGGCTATTTGAGAAGAATCGCCTTCCTTGTCTCGCTGAGCTCGCCCGCCTCGAGCCGTACGAAGTAGACGCCGCTCGCCGCTCCCGCGCCGGACGATGACGTCCCGTCCCACGACACCGTGCCGCTTCCCGCCTTCAGCTCGGCGTCCAGCAACGTGCGTACCACCCGCCCGGCGACGTCGAAGACCCGGATGGTCACGCGGCCGTCCGACGGAACCGAGTAGCCGACGCTCGTCCCCGGTCTGAGTGGGTTGGCGGAGAGCGACAGGGCGGGGCCAGCGCCGTCCTCCGGATACCAGTCGGGCACGTCGGTCGTGACGCGGACACCCACGCGGAACCTGTCGACGAAGATCCCGGCCATGTGCTCCTCGCCCGGCTGGGGCGGGCCCTGATTGGCGGAAGCCCACATCGCCCTGAAGAGGTTGTCGCCCACGTGTTCCGACACGTCCGGGTGCATGGTGATCCAGTACGGACCTCCGAACGCCCAGCACGGCTCGGGAAGCGTGAACTCAAGGCACCCCATCGTCTTCGAGCTGATCGAACGGAAGTACGTGAAGTCGTTCGTGCCGGCGGGGAAGTCGAACCACCCGCTCCACTCGGCGACGAGCTCAGGCGCGCCCGTGATGTCTATCACCGGACTCACGAGCCACGTCCTCTGGTCGTCCACCATTCTGCTGGTGGCGGTGTCGACGGCGGCGTACATCCACTCCCCTCGCCCCGGGTCTCCGCTCAGAGGTCCCCGGTTCGTCCAGAAGTCGATGCCGTAACGTCCGCGGAAGAACGTGAGACCGACCTGGCCGGTGGTCTCCGTGTCGTCATGCAACCATCCGTTGTCGCCCGCCGACTCGCAGTCGTCGGACCAGACGACGCTGTCGTTCACCTTCCACACGATGTTGTCGATCTGCCACGCGCCATCCTGCATCGAGTGCTGGGGATTGTCGTAGGTGTCCTGCGAAGACATGTTGATGTCGGAGATGAACTGGAACCGGATCCTGACGTCGGTCCCCGCGTAGCCGGACAATGCCTCGGTCCAGTGTCCGTAGGTCGCATGGTCCCAGTCGACCGGATTGCCCGGTACCTGGAACCCCGTGTTGGTGAAGGACGCGAGCGTCGTCCAGGTCTCGCCTCCGTCGGCGGAGATCTTAACGTACGCGTAGTCGTACGTCCTCTCCATCGCGTAGCGCTGGTCCCATTCCAGCGTGACGGTGTCGCCGGGCGAACTCCACGTCGACAGAGGGAAGTCCCGCTCAAGACTCTGGTCCCAGCCGTTGCCGTAGCCGCGGGGCTGCCGCCAGCAGTTGTCGCGCTTTCCGCACCACCAGCTCTGCTTTCCGAGGTGCGGAAACCCCGCGACGCGCAGGGTGTCCTTGTGCCAGTAGTTCTCCTGCCCGAGGTCTCCGCTCTTGTCGAGCACGGTCCAGCCCGCGTTATCGCCGACGACGTCCTCGAAATCCGCGTCGAAGATCCAGAGCGTCTCGGCCGCGGCCGCCGGAGCCGACAGACCCCTGTCGGCGGCGCCGTCAGACGCGATCCAGCTCCTGGGTTCGCCGGCCGGCGCTCCGCGCGCCGGGAGCGGGGCCGCGGACAGGAAG
>WJLY01000301.1 GCA_014728245.1 Candidatus Effluviviaceae Genus IV sp. | reverse complement strand
GGCTCCGCGCGCTTGCGGAGGATGATCTCATCGGGCGCGGGGATATCGTCGGCTTTTACGTTCGCGTGACCGAAATAGCCAGGCTCTACATAAGAGACCGGTTCGGAGTCGATGCGATCGACATGACGACCTCGGAGCTGGGACCGGCCATGGCCGGGGCGCGCGTCTCCGCAGACGAGATCGACTGGGCGGTCCGGTTCCTGTCGCGCGCGGACCTGGCGAAGTTCGCAAAGCACACGCCCGGCCCTGAGCGGGCCCACGCAGACCTTGAGGAGGCTCGGGAGTTCGTCGAGCGCACGAGGCTGATGGGCGAAGAGCCCGGCGAGAAGGAGGAGAGGTCTTGACCAGGTTCGCCGACCCGCTGCTTCTGCTCCTGCTCCTGCTCGTGCCGCTCTACGTGTTCGTGGAGGTGAGATTCCGCCGCGCCCGGATTCCCGCGCTACTCTTCCCGGCGGCGGCGGAAGCGCGCAGGGCGTCCTCGCGGACGTTCGCGTGGAAGCGATTCCTCAGACCGGCCAGCCGTGCGGCCGCGCTCGCGCTCGTCGTGGTAGCGCTGGCCAGGCCTCAGGCGGGCGCCGGACAGGAATCGGTGATGACGGAGGGCATAGACATCGCTCTCGCCGTCGACGTGTCGGCCAGCATGAAGGCGGAGGACTTCAAGCCCAGGAACCGGCTGGCCGTCGCCAAGGAGGTCGTGGCCGATTTTATCGAGGGAAGGAGGTCCGACAGGATAGGCATGGTCGTCTTCGCCTCCCGGGCCTTCATGCAGTGCCCGCTGACGCTCGACTACAACATACTGCTGGAGCTTCTGGACTCGGTCGAGATCGGCATGATCGACGAACGCAGCACGGCCATAGGCACCGCGATAGCCACGGCCACGAACAGACTGAGGGAGAGCGACGCCGAGAGCAAGGTCGTGATCCTGCTGACCGACGGCCGCAGCAACGCGGGCGAGATCGATCCCGTCACGGCGGCGAAGGCCGCGGAGGCGGTCGGCGTGAAGGTGTATACGATCGGGGCAGGGTCGCCTGAGGGGGGCCGCATACCTATCGACGATCCGGTGCTCGGGCGCCGTTACGCCAACGTCAAGACGGACATAGACGAGGAGACGCTCCGGGAGATCGCTTCGATCACGGGAGGGCGTTACTACCGGGCGAAGACCGAGGGCATGCTTGCCGACGTCTACCGCAAGATCGGCGAGCTCGAGACCACGAAGATAGAGGTCAAGCACTTCACGACCTACACCGAGCTTGCGCCGAGGTTCATCATCGCGGCCCTTGTCGTGCTCGTTCTGGAGACTCTCGTGTCGGCCGTGTTCGTGAGGGGGCTTCCCTAGAAAGAAACGGGGTTCCGGGAAGGAATGAGGTTCAGCGTATCGACATACACGCTCATTGTGTGGCTGACGACGGTGCCGTTCGTCGTCGCGGTGATCGCCGTTGCGGTCGCCCGGAGGAGGCGCGCGTCCGCGAGGCGCGCGTTCGCGGAGGCGGCGCTCATGGAGCAGATCGCGCCCGGCGCCTCCCCGGCGAGGCAGCGTCTCAAGGGCTTTCTCGTAGTCGTAGCCGTGCTTCTTCTGGGCCTCGCCGCCGGGCGCCCGCAGGTCGGAACGAAGCTCGGCGTCGTTCGCCGGGAGGGCGTCGATCTGCTTCTGGCTGTCGACGTGTCGGCCTCGATGCGAGCCCGGGACCTCAAGCCCGACAGGCTCGAGAAGGCGCGCCGGGAGGCGGCTTCGCTCATAGGGATGCTCGACGGCGACAGGGTAGGCCTCATCACGTTCGCCGGCGAGGCGTTCGTTCAGTGCCCCCTGACGGTGGATTACGGCGCCGCCTCGATGATACTCTCCGCCATCGAGCCGGGGACCATCCCGACGCCCGGGACCGCCCTGGCTGACGCGATCCGCACGGCCGTCAAGGCAATGGAAACGCGCCCGGACAGGGCCAAGGCGCTCGTCATCATGACCGACGGCGAGGACCACGGGTCCGACGTGATGGACGCGGCGCGCGACGCGGCGGAGGCCGGCATCACGGTATTCACGATCGGCATGGGCTCGACTGCCGGGGAGCCGATACCTGAGACTGCCGGCGAGGGCTACAAGCGCGACCGCGCCGGGCAGATCGTGATGAGCAAGCTGAACGAGTCGGTTCTCATCGACGTCGCCGCCGCGACGGGCGGGCGCTACTTCAGGGCGACCGACACCGAGCGGGAGCTTGCGGCGATAGAAGAAGAGATATCGGCCATGCAGCAGGGGGAGCTGGAGAGCCGAATGTACGCGTACTACGAGGAACGGTTCCAGGTGCCGCTTGCGCTCGGTCTTCTCGTCCTGGCGTTGGAGATCTTCATCCCGGACGCGGTGCGCAGGAGAAAGGACCCACGGAGGAGGCAGGGATGACCCACCGACCGTCGAACACGCCTCGGAGCCCCGGAGGGCCGGACACATCGCGCCCGAAGCGTCGGCGCTCGGAGCGTCGTCGCTCGGTGCGCGACCTGCGCGGCCGCCTCTTCCTTCTGGCCGCGCTCGCGCTCGCTCTGCCTGCGCTCGTCGGTTTCGGGGACTCCGCGGAGTCTCACAACAGGCGGGGTAACCGCTACTACCGGGAGGGCAAGTTCGACGAGGCGCTCGCTGCGTACAGAAGCGCTCAGGTTCAGAAGCCGGAGCTCAGCGAGCTTTCGTTCAACGCTGGCGATGCGCTCTACAGGAAGGGCGAGCTCGAGAACGCGCTCCGCGAGTTCGAGCAGGCGGCGGCAGCCCGCGACTCGCTTCTCGCGGCGCGCTCGTACTACAATGCAGGGAATACGTTTCTGCAGGCGGGCGACCTCGAATCGGCGATACAGGCCTACAGGTCGGCGCTCCTCCGCGATCCCTCGGACGAGGACGCCAAGTTCAACCTCGAGCTGGCGCTCAGGATGAGGGAGGAACAGCAGCAGCAACAGCAGAGCCAGAGGGAAGAGGGCGAGGAGGACCAGCAGCAGGAGTCCGGCGAGGACGACGAGCGCGAAGGAGAGGAGCAGGAGCAGCAGAACGGAGATGGGGAGCAGGGAGACGAGCAGAAGCAGGAGGAACGGCAGCAGGAGGAGTCGCAGGGAGAAGATCAGCAGCGGGAGCAGCAGCACGAGCAGCAACAGCAGCAGGGGCAACAACAGCAACAAGAGCAGCAGGAGCGGGACCAGCATGGGGAAGCGGAAGAGCAGGCCGCCATGTCGCTCGAGGAGGCTCAGAGGCTCCTCGACGCCATAGAGGAGTCGGAGAGAGAGCTTCAGGCGGAGCTGCGATCCGCGGCGGCCAGGAAGAGGAAGAAGGTTGACAAGGACTGGTGAGTCGATGAGCCGGGCAGACCGGACGTACTCGGTGCCGGCCGCACGGTCAGGCGCCGGGACGGAAACGCGCGCTGCGGCGTCGGCGACCGCGGTCGTGCGCGCCGCGCTGCTTGCTCTTCTCGCGGCCGCCGTAGTCGCAGCGCCTGCAACGGCCATGGCCGACGACATCTCTGTATCGGCCAGCGTCGACCGCGCGCGGACAAGCGCGGACCAGCCAGTCCGGCTCACCGTGCAGGTCGACGGGGCGATGCAGAACGTCCCTGAGCCGCAGCTCCCGCCTCTGGACGAATCGTGGAGCGTCAGCTCCAGCGGCACCTCGTCCAACATGAGCTGGGTCAACGGGCGCGTAAGCGTCTCTAAGAGCTACAGATACACGCTGCTGCCGAGGAAGACGGGCTCGCTGACGATAGGCGCGATAGAGGTCGAATTCGAGGGCGCCGTATACCGGACCGACCCGATCACCGTCGAGGTGGTCGAGGGAGGAGCGGCTCCCGCATCCGTGGAGGAGCGCCCCTCGTCCGGCGTCGACGCCCGGGGACGCGACATCTTCATCACGACCTCGGTCGACAAGGAGGAGGCGTACGTCGGACAGCAGATCACGCTGTCTTTCAAGTTCTACCGGCGCGTGCCGCTCTTCGACCAGCCCAGGTACGAGGCCCCTGATCTGACCGGGTTCTGGGTCGAGGATCTGGGAGAGACGCCCGAGTACTACGAGACCGTCTACGGGCTCAGGTACCGCGTCATCGAGATCCGGACGGCGCTCTTCGGCGCGTCCGCCGGGCCGGCGCCGATCGGTCCGGCGAGGCTGACGTACAGGAAAGAGAGGCAGGGCTTTACGTTCTTCTCGACGGGCGGTACGCCCGTGACGCTGGAGACCGAGCCCATCGAACTACTGATCAGGCCGCTTCCTGTCGAAGGGCGACCGGGCGGGTTCGACGGAGCCGTGGGGAGCTACAGCATCGAGGCGTCCCTTTCCGAGCGCAGCGTGGCGGAACTCGAGCCGGTGACGCTGACCCTGGAGATCAGGGGCTCAGGCAACGTGCGGACAGTTCCGGAGCCGACGCTGCCGGAGCTGCCCGAGTTCAAGCTGTACGAGTCCAGCTCGTCCACCGAGACCACGAAGAACGGACGTGTGGGCGGCGTCAAGCGCTACGAATACGTGCTGGTGCCGCAGTCGCCGGGAGAG
>WJLY01000300.1 GCA_014728245.1 Candidatus Effluviviaceae Genus IV sp. | reverse complement strand
GTGCAGACCTTTGGAGAGCGGAATCCCTGGTGCCGAGTTCCTGAAGGGCTGCCTCTGGTTGATCCGCTACTCATGCGTGCTGAGATGCTGACCGATTCCGACGAACGACTCGTTCCTGCCTCCACGACCTTGCTGGAACGTTACATACTCGAGAGGCTCAGCAATGATCCCCGAGCGTGACCAGGAAGTCCTGCAAGACTTGGCGGAAGCCGCCGCCCATGCGAAGGTCTCGTTCTTCATCGTTGGAGCCGGTGCCAGGCTCCTGACCCACGACTGGCCGCGCGGGATTGCCGGGGGACGGACGACTACCGACTGGGACATCGCGATTCGTGTCGGTTCCTGGAGCGAATTCGAACGATTCAAAGCCGCGCTTCTGGCTCACAAGAGGGGAGCCGTGTTCATGGCCGGCAGGGCCCCGCATCAGATCTTGCATCGCAGTGCGGGTGTTCCGGTAGACGTCATTCCGTTTGGTCTTCTCGAAATGCCAACGGGTGCGATCACTTGGCCCCAGGGTGGTCCAACGATGTCGGTCACGGTCTTCTCTGCCTGCGAATCGATGTGCCGGAGTATTGGGCTGGCATCTGGTCTGGCTGTTGCGGCAGCCACGGTCCCGGCTCTGGTGCTCATGAAGGCCCATGCACATGTGGATCGCTTCGCAGCCGGTGAATCCCGCGACTTGAGGGACATCGATTTCCTGCTCCGCACCTATGCCGGCGAGCAGGACGACGAACGAGTATTCGATCTGGGCGGGGACTTCATTCGAAGCGGGAAGCTGTTGATCGAAGACGCGGGCGCCTTCCTCCTGGGTGTGGATACTGCGCTGAAGACGCCTGACGCGCTGCTGACACCCCTTCTGGATCTGATCGGGCAGACCGCCGATCCATTCGGAGCAGTGATCAGTGCTCTGGTGAGTCGGATCTGGGACGAGGAGGAGGACTTGGCAAGGAGAGAAGCGATCCGCCGCCGGTTCGCCGCACTTGGTCTCGGTCTTGACAACGGCGTTCAGCGACAACGCGGCGTGGATTCTGAAGAGTGAGACGTATGCGTGCGGCTCGAGCTGATGCACGCACGATCTACATGGGCTCGGAACCCATGGCCGGCGCGGCCCACCGCGGCGCCTAGGACCGTCGCGTCAAGTTCGGCTCCGTCGAGAGGGACTTCTGGGTCCGCTGGGTGCTCGACAAGCTCCTCGGCTCGGGTGCGCTCGCCCGCAAGCTCCTCTTCAAGGGCGGTCCTTCTCTCTCTCAAACCAGCCAGTGGAAAGGATCACCTGGTTTGATGCCGTGAACTACTGCAATCAGAGGTCAGCGGCGGAGGGCTTCACGCCTGTCTATACGATCACCAACTCAGGCCAGCAGGGCGTTCACATCATCTCTGGCACGGTTACATGGGACCAGAGCGCGGACGGATACCGGCTGCTCACCGAAGCCGAGTGGGAGTACGCCTGTCGGGCGACGGGCACGGACGCCTTCTGTAACGGTGGGATCAGCCAGACTGGCTGCGGAAGCGAGCCGTACTTGGGTCTGGTAGCGTGGTACTGCAACAACGCCGAAAGCCAGACGCACGCTGTGACGCAGAAGTCTCCAAACAACTGGGGACTCAGTGACATGCACGGTAACGTCTGGGAGTGGTGCTGGGATTGGTACGCAAGCTACGGGGGAGCGGCTACGGATCCCTGTGGCCCCGACTCCGGTTCCCTGCGTGTGTATCGGGGTGGTTGCTGGGGCGAAGGCGCGCAGCACTGCCGTTCAGCGTATCGGCGCAACTGCAGTCCGAGTGGCCGCTACGACTACATGGGCATGCGTCTTGCGAGGACGGCCTTCTAGCGGCGCGGCCGATCGACGGGGTGAGTGCGAAGCCGGAAGTGGCGGGCCGCCGAGGTTCCTACGCCTGAATCGCCCGCAGCAGATCACTGGTGAGCGCGACGCAGGAAGCAGAGACCTCGTCCGGGTCAGCGAAGAATCCGACGCTCATGAGATCGCGGTCGACGAGGACGCCGTCCAGACCTCGCACGATGCGGACGGCGCGCGCATCGTGACCCGGGAGATGTGCCGCCCGCCGCCCCTTGCACCAGCGGCGGCGCGGTCGACAGGATCCCCGGATCGATGGCAAGGTCTCCATCGGTCGTATACGGGGCTACCGCCAGGTCTCCCTCGCCGACCCGAAGGTAGATCGCCTGGGCACCCACAAGAGTCGCTGCGGCTCTGTGTTCGCCAAGGGCAGCCAGCGCGTCGAGCAACACGCGTCGCGCAAGGATGTATAGCTCATCCACGCCAGGCGTCCTCGTTCTCGGCCATCCAGGTGATCAGGGACTCCGCCTCCGCCGGCCCGCGACCGGGGCTGGTGAGAAGATCCGCCGCTGCTTGGCTGGGGGCCACGTATCGCAGTCCTTCTCGCACTGACGCGCCGAAGAACACGCCGTCATCTCCTGGCTCGATGAGCAAGACGTTGGCACCGGCCTCAGCCGACCGGAGACCCAGCGTCGGCATCATCTCGACCGCATCTTCCAGGTAGAGCATCACCAGGCGAGATGGCGCAACGGGAGCCAGTGCTTCCGCCGCGGCGGTCCCGGTGAGCGCGTATCGGACCGTGAGTTCCTTGAGTCGATCGAGGAGCGCGCCAGTGCCGCGGGGTTCCAGACAGGTGAACTG
>WJLY01000299.1 GCA_014728245.1 Candidatus Effluviviaceae Genus IV sp. | reverse complement strand
GTACCCGGCGCGCCGGGCGAGGTCACAGCTCTCTCCCGCCGCTAGTCCAGCGCTATCTCTTGCACCTCGCCGAAGTTGGAGAGGGGCTGCTCGAACTCCTCGTCGTTTCCCACGACCAGGACCCTGAGACCCTCGGGGTGAAGGTAGTCGGCCGCCACCTCGGCGATGTCGTCGGCGGTAAGATCGCCGATCACGTCGATGTTGCGCTCGGCTGTGTCGAGAGGCCTGCCCTCCCACTCGAGACGGACGAGACGCCGGACGATTGCCTGCTTCGAATCGTAGTCGAAGACGTGGTTGTTCAGATAGGTGTCGACGGCGCGCTCTACCTCTTCCTCCGTCGGGCCGTTCTCGTGCATGTCCTCTATGATCTCGATCATGAGCGCGGTCGCCCTGGCCGTCGCGTCCGAGCGCGTCTGCGACGACGCGGCGAAGACGCCGTAGCACCACGGATCGTCACCGTAGAACGAATACGCCGCGTACGCCAGCCCCTCCTGGGTCCTCACCCTCTGCGTGATGCGCGACGTGAAGCTCCCGCCTCCCAAGATGAAGTTCATGATGCGGACTGCCGGCAGATTCTCGTCGTGGCTGTTGGCGCCCAGGTGGCCGACGAGAATGACTCCCTGGCTCACGTCCTTGTGGACGTAGTGCACCGACGGCTCGTAGGTCGGCTCCATCGGCGGATCCTCGGTGATCGAGACCTCGGCGGGCTCCCACGCGGCAAGCTCCTCGTTCAGAAGCGCGGTGATCTCGCCAGCCGTCACGTCGCCCGTGATGCCGATGAGCGTGTTGTTCGGGCGGAAGTACGTCTCGTGGAATGCGACAATGTCGTCCCTCGTGATGGACGTCACGGTGTCCTCGGACTCGTGCCAGGCCATCGGATGGTCGCCGTAGAGCACGTTCCGAAACTCCCTCCAGGCGATCTTCCTCGGCTCGTCGTTCTCCCTCCGTATGTTCTCGAGCATGGTCTCGCGCCGCAGCTCGATCTTGTCCTCGGGGAACGCGGGAGCCGTGAGCAGGTCGCCCAGGATCTCCAGGCACATCGGCAGGTCCTTCTTCAGGCAGTTCAGCCGGATGGTCGTCTGCCGCGGCGAACCGTCGAACTCGAGGCTCGCGGAGACGAACTCCAGCTCGTCGTTGATCCGGTCGGCCTCCCAGTTTTCCCCGCCCCCGTTCCTGATTGCCCACGAGGCCAGCTCGTTGAGGCCTGTCTTCTCCTTCGGCGCCCGGTTCGTGCTCACCATCATCACGATCTCAACTACCGGCACCTCGTGGTCTTCGATAAAGAAGCCGCGCAGTCCGCTCTCGAACTCCATCTCCTCGTAGTCAGGGGTCTCAAGCTCCAGTTTCGGATAGGAGAGTTCGTCGGGATGCTTCACTTTCGCGGCCCGGCCCCCTGCGGCTGCCAGGAGCAGGCAGGCCGCCGCCAGCGTGCATAGAACCAGTGACCTCTTCATCTCTCACTCCTCGGATTGCGCGTGGAATGGCTCGTGGTTCGGCCGATCTCGGGTGCCCGCCTGACGCTCTCACCGGCCGCCGGCATCGCGGCTTCGGCGGCGTCCGGGCCCCACGTCGCTTCTCAGCTCCCGCCCTTCTCCATCTGCATCCGCTCCCACAGCTCCTTCACGAACGCCTCTCTGCCCTTCTCGTCGAGCGTCTGGAACTTCATCATGATCTCGTTCTGCTCGGCCTCGGGAAGAGTCTGCGCCCACTGCATCAGAGCGCGGACGTCGATATCCTCGCGCTTCTCCTCGCCCTCGCCGGCGGTCTCGACGAGCCAGGCCACCGTCCGGTTCTCCTCGGTAAGGTACTCGTCGGCGACGCGCATGATGTCCTCGGACGTGACCTGCTTCAGTCTCTCCAGGTCCTCCATGAGAGCGCGCCAGTCATCCCTCAGGGCTGCGTACATGCCCACCCGGAACGCCAGACCGATGTTGGAGCCGAGCGCCCTCACCAGCATCGCCTCGTTCTGGTTCCAGACGCGTTCGAGTTCCCGCATCCTCACGGGCTCGGTCTTCAGGCGCTCCAGCTCGGCCAGCACCGCCGCCTCCACCTCCTCGAGCGTGTGAGGGTCCTTGGGATCCGCGCTTATGACGAGAAGTGGGTCCAGCCTGTTCCCGGGGCCGGTCCACGCCGAAGGCGCCTCGCGTGTGAGCCCCTGCTCCTCGTATATGCTCCTGTAGAAGCGGCTCGTTCTGCCGCCCGCGAGGATCGACTGAAGGGCTTCCAGGGGATAGGCGTCCGGGTGCGGCGCCGCCGGCACGTGGTAGCCGACCATGAGCGTCGGCTTCGCGTCCTGCCTGACGACCACGCGCCGCTCGCCCTGCTGCTCCGGCTCGCGGGTCGTGAGGGTCGGCAGCTCCTCTCCCCGCGGGATCCTCCCGAAGTACTCCTCGGCGAGATCCCTCACCTGCTCGACGGTCACGTCCCCCGAGAAGATGCCGACCGCGTTGTTGGGCGCGTAGTGGCGCTCGAAGTACTGACGCAAGTCGTTTCGGGTGATCATGCTGACGTCGGACGCGTATCCCAGCACAGGCGACCCGTACATGCTGGCCGTGTAGGCGGTCGACATGAACGCGTAGTAGAGGACGTCCTCCGGCTCGTTCTGGCTCATCCGGAGCTCCTCCATCACGACGTCTCTCTCCGTGTAGTACTCGCGGAAGACCGGATTGGCCATCCTGTCGGATTCGAGCAGCATGAAGAGCTCGAGACGATTGGCGGGAAGGTAGGAGAAGTAGAACGTCCCGTCGTTCGACGTTCCGGCGTTGAGCATGCGGGAACCGTTGTTCATGTAGGTCTCCCACAGCTCGTTCGACACGATGAGGTCGCGGTGTTCCGCCATCGTGTCGTAGAGTTCCATCTCGACGCCCTTGAGCTCGACGTACATGTCGAAGTAGTCGGCGTCTCCATGTTTCACTAGAGATGCGATCTCCAGCATCGACTGGCCGGGACCCCGCTCGTGGAGCATCTCGATCAGCATCTCCAGCTCGAGCGCGCGGTCGGTTCCCATTACTTCGCGGTCTTCCTCGCTGAGCGACGCGAGCAGCTCGGTCGAATACTCGTCGAAGAACTCAAGGCGCCAGGGCTCGATCTCAAGCATGAGGGCGCGGGCCTCCTCGGCCAGCTCGTCCTCGCGCTCCAGATAGGCTCTCTCCGCCTCGTAGTCCCTGGTCCCCACGGTCTCGGTGCCCTTGAAGAGCATGTGCTCCAGAAGGTGCGAGATGCCGGTTATCCCGGGGCGCTCGTAGATAGAGCCGACCTTGAATGCGACCGAGCAGAAGACGACCGGCGCATCGTGCCGCTCTATCACGATGAACTTCATCCCGTTGTCGAGTTCGAACTCCTCGACCTTGTCCTCGAGCTTCTGGGCGTGCGCGGCGGTCGCGCACAGAAGAGCGACGAGGACGAGCATCGACACGGCGCGGAATCCGCGCATGGCGGGGCTCCTTTCCTCTTTGTCTTGTGCGATGGCGGCGAATCGCGTGTAATGGAGTCCATAGATGGTACAGCTATGTTGAGTGTCCGGTCAAGGACCCGGCGGAACACACCGGAGGCGCGTTGAGACACATCGTAGAGAGAGGCACGAAGAGGACCATGTCGGTCGGCAAGATAGTGGCGATCGGCGCCAACTACACCGACCACATCGAGGAGATGGGCCTCAAGGTCCCGGACAAGCCGATGATCTTCCTCAAGCCGTCGTCCTCGATACTCCACTCGGGCGAGCCGATTCCGTACCCCAAGACCGGCGACGTCCTTCACTACGAGGCCGAGCTGGGGCTGGTCGTCGGCGAGGTCGCGAAGGACGTGACGCCGGAGAAGGGCCTCGGCATCTTCTCCCACTACCTGCTCGCGCTCGACATGACGTTGCGCGATCTACAGGAGGAGGCGAGGGAGCGCGGGTGGCCGTGGAGCACGTGCAAGGGATTCGACGGCGCGTGCCCCGTCTCGCAGGCTGTCCCGCTCGGCGACCCGTCGGTCCTCGCGGACATGCCGATCCGTCTTTCGGTTAACGGCGAGGTTCGACAGGACTCGACAACGTTCAACATGATCTGGGGGCCGGCGAGGCTCGCGGAGATCGTCTCGTCGCACTTCACGCTCGAGCCGGGCGATCTCATTCTCACCGGTACGCCGGCGGGGGTGGGCGAGGTCGAACGGAGGGACACGATCGAGGCCGGGCTCGGGGACGAGCTGTCGGTCACGTTCGAGATCGCCTGAGACCCCGGCTTCCCTCGCGCGGCCGCTGAGCGGCGCTGCAGTGAGTAGAGCCGCGGCCAGGGGCGCGGCGGCCGGGAGAAGAGCCGCGGGGCGCAGCGCGGTCGGGAGAACAGCTGCAGCCCGAGGCGCAGCGCGTCAAGGAGAGCACTTGAGAATCGCCGTCCCATACGGAAGCGGTGAGCAGTCGGCCGACATCCCGGACCGTTGCGAGACGACCGTCGTCCGGCCGTCGCCCCCGGCCGACGCCGACGAGGAGGGCGTCCTGGCCGAAGCTCTCGGCCGTCCCCTCGGCGCGCCGACGCTCGAGGCGTTCCTCGAGGGCGCGGACGAACTCGTCATCGTCGTGAACGACGCGACGAGGGCCACGCCCACGGCGCGGTTACTGCGCATGGTCCATCCGGCCGTCTCGCGGGTCGAGAGCCCAACGGTGATCGTGGCCGCGGGGACGCATCGCGCGCCGACCGAAGAGGAGCTCCGGATGATCCTGGGCGACCTCCACGGGTTCTACCGCGACCGGACGCTCGTTCACGACGCGCGCGACCGCTCGGCCATGGCGGCGGTGGGCACAACCTCTCGGGGGAACGAGGTCCTCCTGAACCGGAGGGTCGTTCATGCCGAACGCGTGCTGGTTCTGGGCTCGGTGGAGCCTCACTACTTCGCCGGGTACACCGGCGGCCGCAAGTCGCTCCTGCCCGGG
This sequence comes from Candidatus Effluviviaceae Genus IV sp., assembly GCA_014728245.1. GTDB lineage: Bacteria > Joyebacterota > Joyebacteria > Joyebacterales > Joyebacteraceae > WJLY01. Next base: position 465 of record WJLY01000299.1, on the reverse strand, counting down.
GTCGCCGCCTACGAGACCGTGGAGCGCAACCACGCACTCGCGATGGACCCCGCAGCCGCGCCGACCGCGCTCGAGGGCAATCCCGTGCACGAGGAGATGGAGGAGGCGGCCGCTCTTGTGCGCGGCCACCGCGTGTGGAGCGTGATGACGGTGGTCGACGCCGACGGTGACGTGTTCTTCGCCGCCGCGGGCGGCCTCAGGGAGAGCTTCGAGGCTGCGGTCGGGGGCGCCCGGGACGTGTTCGAGGCGCCGGTCGACCGCCCCGCGGACGTCGTCGTGGCAGTGGCGCCTCCTCCGATGGACGGCAGCCTCTACCAGGCGCACAAGGCCCTGGAGCACGGGAACCTGGCGCTGCGGGAAGGCGGGACGATCGTCCTCGTGTCGGAGTGCCCCGAGGGCGTCGGGCAGACGTCGTTCGCGGACCTTCTGAGCGCCGCGTCGACGCCCGAGGAGGCTGTGCGGGCG
>WJLY01000298.1 GCA_014728245.1 Candidatus Effluviviaceae Genus IV sp. | reverse complement strand
GGACGGTACCCGGCTCGTGAGGCTGGGCATGTGTGCCGATGCGGGCTATCCTTGACGCGCGGCTTGGACCTGCCCCCTCGAATGGGAGGTTCAAGTGCGAAGCCTATTAGTCGCCCTCCTCGTTTTGCTCCCGCCCCTCACAGCCCCCGCCGATGCGGAGACCATCTACGTGTCCCAGCTGTCAGGTTAAGGTGACTACGCGGCGATCTCCGAGGCGGTGGCCGCGGCGACTACACGCTCTGCTCGAACTCGCCGTGCCTGGACAACCACGAGCCTTACACCGTGGCGATGGGCGCCTTCCAGGACGCCGCGGGCTGCAGTTGGTGCCTTTCGCCCGTGGCCCACACAAGCTGGGGGGCGATCAAGGCGCTCTACAGGTGAGCCGCCAGGAAGCGGAGTCAGCGGCCTTCGGCGCTCACTCCCGCATGTGACCCGACGAGCCCGGACGCAGCGCGCTCGCGATGGCGCGCGTGTGCTCAGGGGTCGTTCCGCAGCATCCGCCGATCACACTCACGCCTGCGTCCAGCAGCCCGCGCGCCTTCTCCGCCATGAACTCCGGAGTTTCGGGATAGACGACCTCGCCGCCGACGGTCTCCGGGAGCCCGGCGTTCGACTGGATGAGGAGAGGGGCGTCGGTGCAGGCCCGGAACTGGCGGGCGATCTCCACCATGTTCTCGATTCCGTTCCCGCAGTTCGAGCCGACGAGGTTCGCGCCCGCGGCGAGGAGTGCGCTCGCCGCACCCGGGATGTCGACACCCATGATCGTGTAGAACCCGCGCGGCGTCGCGTCGAACGTCATGGTGGCCATGACGGGGATGTCGGCCGAGACCTCGCGGGCCGTCTCGACCGCGATGGTCGCCTCGCCCATGTCGGTCATTGTCTCGACGCACAGGACGTCGACGCCGGCCCCGACGAGTGCGCTCATCTGCCTGCGGAAGCTCTCGCGCATGTCGTCGGGCGAGAGGTCGCCGTAGGGCTTGAGCATGCCGCCGCACGGCCCGCAGGAACCGGAGACGTAGGCGCGATCATCGACCGTCTCTCTGACCGCTTCGACGGCCTTTCTGTTGATCTCCTCCGTCCTGTCGTCGAGATCGTAGAGCGCGAGCTTGATCGCCGATCCCCCGAACGTGTTTGTCTGCACGAGTTCCGCGCCCGCCTCCAGATAGAGTCCGGCGATCTCGCGCAGCACCTCGGGGCGCGTCAGGTTCATCGACTCGGGGCTCTCGCCGGGCCCCAGCCCGCGCTCCATGAGGAAGCTTCCCATTGCGCCGTCGGCTATGATGACGGGCCCCGACTCGATGCGTTCCAGGAACGGCTTCACGCGTTGCACTCTCAGTTCGTCAGTTCCCTCACGCGCTCGACCGCGTTCGCCGCGTCGAACCCGTAGGCGTCCGCGCCGATGTCGCGCGCGTACTCCTCCGTCACCGGGGCGCCGCCCACGATCGTGCGGACGGTCCCGTTCAGACCCTCCGACTTCAGGAGGGAGACCACCTCCTTCATGGACGGCATCGTTGTTGTGAGAAGGGCCGACATGCCGATGACGCGCGCACCCGTCTCGCGCGCCGTTTCGACGAACTCCCGCGGGGCGACGTCCTTCCCGAGATCGATCACCTCGAAACCCGCCCCGTTGAGCATGATACCCACGAGGTTCTTGCCGATGTCGTGCAGATCCCCCTTGACCGTGCCTATGACGACCTTGCCTCTCGCGGGCGTATCTGATTCGGCGAGGAGAGGCTCGAGGAGGGCCAGCCCCGCGTTCATGGCGCGGGCGGCAAGCAGCACGTCCGGAAGGAAGATCTCGTGGTCGCGGAATCTGTCGCCCACAACCTGCATGCCCGCGATGAGTCCCTCGTTCAGGATAATCGACGCCTCCGTCTTCTGCTCCAGCGCGCTCCGGGTGAGCGAGCCGACCGCTTTGTCGTCGCCGCTCTCGAGTTCCTTCGCGATCTGTTCAAGCAGCTCCATTCGGGTTTCCCTCCGTGGGCATCCGTATGCCAGGCGCCTCGTGTCTCAGTGATTGGATCCTCGCGCGGCACTCCTTCGTCCTGCATTCGGAACAGAACGGGAAGTCGTTCTCGAACTCGTGTATCTCGACAGGCCCGGTCACCATGACGCCGGAGATCGACTTCAGTGGTTCCATGAGGCAGCTCGGCAGCAGCCGTATGCCCACCTCCTCTGGCCCCAGCGTGGAAAAGAGCGCGCGCTGTCCCGTTACGTTCCAACCGCAGTAGCCGGGGCTGTACCGCAGCGTGCGCGCGTCGGGCGCGCCTCTGCCGCTCGCGTGCGCTCCGCCGCCCTTCGGTCGCGCCTTGCCGGCGACCACGCGCTGAAGGCGCTCGGCCGCCAGCTCCACGCTCTCAGAGGCGGCAGCATCCAGCGTCGCCCCCAGAGCGAGTCTCCCTTCTCCGAACAGGTCCGGGATGCGGTCGGAGACGCCGGCCCCAAGCGTGACCGCGAAGAGCGCCAGGTGGTCGGCGCGCGGGAAGATCGACTCGAGCGGGTTCGGACGCTCGTTGTCGCCGTCTCCCCGGTAGATCCGGGCGAAGTCCCGCGGCGACACCTCCGCGTAGATGCCACGCGGCCGCGCGAGCGACCGAAGCTCGTCCCGGGCCTCTTCGAGAACGCGGGCTACCTGCTCGCCCGGCTCCCTGTCCCGCGGGACACCCATCGCCCGCAGCACCGTCCTCTCGTGGGGGACGACGTCCTGAACCGGTATGTCCACGGTGTGTTTCACTCCCGCTCCGGCAGCTCGTCCATGCCGTGGCGACGCGCCTCGGCCGTCATCATCTCGACCAGTGACCTTTTCACGTCGTCAGGGAGGCGGGAGGGCTCGTGTGCCTCGAGGTGTCTGCGGACCTCCTGCCTCGCCCTTTCGCCTACGGTCGTGCTTCCTTCCTCTCGCCAGCGCGACAGGTTCGCTCGTTCTATGACCGGGCCCGGGAAGTAGTGCTCGGATCTCAGGTGCTTACGGGTGTGGTCCGCGATGAGGAGGTGGCCTTCTTCCAGCATCTCCTCGAAGTGCGGACGCGCGGGGAAGTCCTCCTTCGGCTCGATCCCGCGCACCATCCGCTGGACGAGGCCGCAGATCTCGTTGTCGACCACGAGCTTCTCCGCGCTCACGCAGCTCTCGAAGTCGAGCATTCCGGGGCCGGAGACGCTGTTGATTCCGCAGAGCGCGGCCAGCGTGCAGCCCATCGAGCTTTCGAGCCCGGCCTGCGCGTCGAGCGCCTTGGCGTCCGAAAGCCCTATGTATGCCTGTGTCGGGATGCCCAGGTGCTTCCCGATCTCCGCGTAGGCGCAATCGATCATCTGCGTCTCCACGGCGCCCATCGGCGTTGTCTCGTAGCGTATGTCGAACGACGCGGGCGACCCGCCGTAGAGCACCGGGCAGCCCGGGTTGGCGAGCTGGGAGAGGACCACGCCCGAGAGCGTCTCGGCAGTGTGCTGCACAAGGCTCCCCACGAGCGTCACCGGGCCCATGAACCCCGCAAGCGGCATCGAGATGTACTCGACCGGCACCGAGTCCGCCGCGCAGTCGAGCAGGTTCTGCGCTGTCACGTCGCTCCACTTGAGCGGCGCCGTCGGGCAGACGGAGAAGATGGTGAGCGGCTTGGCCGCAAGCTCTTCTGCCGAACCGCGGACCGCGAGCTGCATGTCGCGCATGAGCGCGTAGGACTCGATCGTGAACGCGCCGGTGACGACCGGCTTCTCGCAGTACATGAGGCATAGGAAGAGCCTGTAGCTGTCCTGGACGGGCTCCGGCACGTCCTGGCAGATGAACGCGGTGCTCTGCGCCTCTATGTGGTCCATCCGGGAGGTGAGCTTGGTGAAATCGACGAAATCAGCGGTGGTCGGAGTGCGCATCCCGCCGGTCTCCGGGTCCAGGACCGTTATGCCCGAGGAACCTGGCGTGAAGTGCACGTTTTCGCCGGAGAGATCGTGCGTCTGTTCGCCCAGTACGTCATAGAGCGCAAACCCGCTCCGGCACTTGTCGATCGCGTCCAGGACCATCTGACTCGGAAGCGCAACGCGCCCGGTCTTCGAGTCGACCGTCGCGCCGTTGTCCGCGAGCAGCGCCACGGCGTTGTCGTTCTGAACGTTCAGGCCGAGCGTCGCCAGCAGGTCGAGCGCCTCGCTCACGATGCGCTCGATAAGGTCCTTTTCGAGGAATTGCAGTCTGGGTCGCATTGCCGTCTCCTGTGGTGGCCCGCGCCGATCCGCAGACGGCCCAGGGACCCCGGACATCGCCTGGGCGTCGAGTGCAACTGGCTCAGTCCTTCTCCAAATGCGCCTTTCTGTGCCGGACGAGGCGGCGATCGTCTACGCTTCCCGTCACTATGTGAAATCGTCCTCATGAGGCGGCCACCTCTCGCCTGTCCCGGAGAGAGGCGGACCGCTAGAGCGTGAAGCCCACTCCCGCCATGAACACCAATCCGTGATTCCGGTTCTCCGGAATGTCGTACTCGTAGCCGTCCAGCTCGTCTTCTATACACTCCTCGTCATGGACATTCAGAAGGCCCATTGTGTATCTAACGTCCAGCGTGAGAAGCAGCGCATCCGCCATGATGTCGACGCCAAAGCCTGTGATGATGCAGATGTCCGAGTCGGAGACGCAATCGACGTCCGTCGTCTCACCTTCGTACGTCCAGCCGGAAGCGATGTTCAGAGCTATGGACCCTCCCAGAAAGAAAGTGGGCGCGAAGCTCTCGCCTAGAGGCACTCGTACCTTCGGAAGAAAGGTGACTTCAAGATAGTCAAGGTTGTAGTCAGCCGAGCCCAGATCTCCGTACTCATAGTCGTAAGCCTCAAATGAGGCGCCCTTTCTTGCGTAGAGAGCTTCGGCCTGGATGCCGAGGAAGTCCATGAAGTAGACGGTCACGAAGGCCCCGCCGGTGATTCCCGTCTTGTTCTCGTACTCCTCGCCATAGTCACCGTAGATGCTCGTCAGGCCCAGGCCTCCCTTGAAACCTATGCAGAAGTCTGCGGCATAGGCGTTGACGGCCAGGAGGCAAGAGAGGATGACGGCGATGAGCAGAGTCTTCGGGACAAGACGCATTTCGCGCCTCCTTTCGCTTTGGCCAACCCCGCAAGCCCGGTTGTGGCGACCGGGACGGTCGGAATCTACCATCGGCGATTCAGCTCGTCAAGCGCATGCCATGGCGGTTCTTCGTCGTTAGCGCTTGACTGCCCATGTTCTTCAGTGGTAAGCTTCCACTTTGCCCGAACATGATGCGGTAGCGTGGCGTGGGAACGGCGTTGCAACAAGGAGGTAGAGATGTCGAGGAGTGGCTGTCTTGCATTCAGGACCGTTGCCCTGGTGACGGCCGTCGCTCTGTTCGCTATGGTGTTTCCGGTTGCCTCGCTGGCGCAGGAAGAGGAGACACCGATTCCGGCGGGAGACGCCTGTGTGGCCGGGACGAGAGACGGACAGAACGTCGACACAGGGATGTGGTTCGTTGTGGGCTGCCTGCTCGGAGTGACCGGCTGGCTGATTGCCTACGTCGTCGAACCCAGTCCACCGGCCGGTACGCTGATCGGCAAGGACTCCGGCTACACGATGCAGTATCTTGACTGCTACAAACGCGCGGCGAAGGAGAAGCAGTCTAAGGCTGCGCTGACTGGCTGCGCGATAAGCACCGGCGTCTCGCTGGCTCTCTACATGGTTCTGATCGCCGGTATGTCGACCGTTGACTAGTCGTATCGCGAACGCTGTCGCGCCGCTGCTTCCGCTTCTCATCTGCCTCTGCGGCGCGCTCGCGTATGCTCCGCTACTTGCCGCCCCGACCTCGGTCTCAGGACCGGGTCGGGGCGGTGTCGTCTGCTCGTTTCATAGAAGGACTGAGCGTCCTGGAGCTGCGGATTCGGCCCGAGGTACGGCCTACGTCTCAGCCTCAGGTCCGGTGGCGCTTCACGTGCACGAACCTGTTGTCCAGATCATGAGCTGGACCGACACACTCATGACGATCGTGTATCCGGAGGAACAACGGGCATTCCTGGTCCGTCGAAGCCCGGGGCCGATGCCCGAGCTTCTGGTTCCGTCGGCCGCTCATCGATATGTCGCCAGGAGCCTCGAGGCCATCGGCTACGAACTCGAGGACTACGCGACCGCCGGCGACACGACCATTCTGGAGTGGCGCCACCCGCGATCCGACGAGATCGGCGCGCTCGCATCCCGGATCCTCACAGAGCACGTAGACGAGCTTCCTGTGTCAATATCCTCGTTCGACCGGAAGGGAAATCGAGTGTCCGGCATTCGATTCTCTTCCTACGTCGAGGTCGGTGAGATGACGATACCGCTCCTCATGGAGAGGTGGCGCACACACGACGCATCGAGCACGACGGAGACAGAGAGTGTCACGCTTTCCGATCCGGTTTGGCTTGATGACCTGCCTGAAGACGCGCTCTTCCCCGATATTGATAGCGACTACGAACTGCTTCGGTACGATTTCACGAACGAGGAGTGACCCTTCTCTCGCGCGATAGACCTTGACCTTGCGTGGGCGTGGTGCTAGCACCACGTTGTTTCCGGACGTGTCCTGCCTTCTGCGAACTGAACATGAGAGTCATCCGATGAAAGGAGCGCCGCACATGCTGGCTAGGGTCCTGGCGGTGTTTCTCCTGGCAGCACCGACGGTAACGAGCGCTCAGGCGGTACCGACGGAGCGCGCGGTCGACACTGGGCAGGCGGAGCACGCTACACCCACGCACGGCGATTACCCTGACGCTTCCGGACTCCTCGAGGACTTCGACGACCTCTACCGCTCGACCGGCACCGTCGCCGAGTTCGAGATAACCGTGGAGAAGCCCGACAAGACCAGGACGATGGAGGCCATGAGCTGGAGCAAAGGGGAGGAGAAGGCGCTCATCGTGATCGAGTCCCCTC
>WJLY01000297.1 GCA_014728245.1 Candidatus Effluviviaceae Genus IV sp. | reverse complement strand
GTGCTATACTTCAGCGAACTGTGCTTGTCCCGCGCGGCCTGCCGAACGACACCCGGCGGCCCGAGGAGCGGAGTCCGGTAACTTCTACGCGAGGTAGCCCTATGCCGTCCCCCGATCGCAAGTCCGTTGTCGTGACGGGCGACCTCATCTGGGACTACAACCTGGCAAGGCACCCGGTCGCCCCCCATTTCCACCACGACCCGCCGAAATCGGCCGTTCTCGACGAGAGCCCGGGCGGCGCGTGGTTCCTCCTCAGAATCCTGCAGAAAGTGTGCGGCACGGCCGACGTGCGGGGAGTCGCCCGTCCGGGACGGAGCGGCCCGGGCCGGAAGACGCGTGTCGCCCGCGCCTACCAGATCTGGACGCACTTCCCCTCCGCGGACCCAGACGAGCCGGGCACGACGTGGCGCGTGAGCAGACTGCTCGGGTGCCAGATGGCGGCTTCGAAGGGTACGGAGCCGAGGGTTCCTGCGCGCGACCTGCGCAACCCGGACACTCTCGTGCTGGACGACCAGTGCCTCGGGTTCCGCGACAACCCCGATCAGTGGCCGCTCGGACTCCGGGACGGAGAGCCACGGCGCATCGTGCTCAAGACGTTCTCGTCCGACCCCGGCAATCCGCTCTGGGAGAGGCTCTTCGACGATGAGCACGCGTCGCGCCTTACGGTCGTCCTCTCGGCCGATATCCTTCGCGACAGGGGCGCCGCGCTCTCGCGCGGGCTCTCCTGGGACCAGACGATCGAGGAACTGGACAACGAGTTCCGGCGCGGAGGGTCGTCGCGCGACCTGGCAAGGTGCCGCCGCGTCGTTGTCCTCTTCGGCGCATCCGGCGTGGCCTGCTTCTCGCGCCTGGCGCAGCCGTTCGGGACGGCGTCGCGGCGGAGGACCGGGGGCGCAGACTGCGTGTTCGACCGCGTGCGCTTCGAGAGGCTGGTGTACGACTCCTTCAACCACGAGGGGACGTGGAGCCCGGAATGGCCAGGCCAGACCCTCGGCGGTCTCTCACTCCTCACCGCCGCCATTGTGCGCCACGAGTGTGAGCCACGGGAGTTCCCGCTCTTCCTGGCGTGCGGTCGCGCTCTGGCGGCCGTCAGGGCCAACCACGTTGTCGGGGGCGGCGCCGGGGGCCAGCTAGACAGCGACGCAGGCGCCAGGGCGGGCATGGAGATACTGGCTCTCCAGCCCGTCGAGGAGGACGGCGGGGACGAGAGGGACCCCGCGCACGACTTTTTCTCCGCGTATCCGCAGTACGACGACTCGTTCCCCTTCGGCTATCCCGTCAAGCCACGACACATCGCATCGCGGGGCCGGCGCTCGGACATCCTGCGCGACGTGGTGGGGGACGGGCGCGAGTACATGGTCGCCAAGGCGACGGAGGTCGTCCTCGAGGGTCCGGAGAAGGCGCTCGAGCCGGCGCCGGAGGCGCGGTACGGGCACTTCCTCACCGTGGACAGGGACGAGACCGCGCGGGTCAACTCGATCCAGAACCTGCTCCTGCGCTACAGAGAGAACCTCGAGGACCCGCGGCCGATGTCGATCGCCGTCTTCGGCCGGCCGGGCTCGGGCAAGTCGTTCGCGGTCAAGCAGCTCCTTTCGACGATCTTCGAGGACGAGAAGCCGCTCGAGTTCAACCTGTCGCAGTTCGGGCCCACAGAGGATCTTCACAACGCGTTTCACCAGGTGCGTGACCGTACGGTGCGCGGCGGCGTGCCGGTCGTCTTCTGGGACGAGTTCGACGCGCAGGGGCTCAGGTGGCTGAAGGAGTTCCTGGCGCCGATGCAGGATTCGGAGTTCAGGGCGGGCAGCCTCACGCATCCGTTCGGGCGGTCGGTCTTCGTCTTTGCGGGCGGGACGAAGCACACGTTCGACGAGTTCGCGCGAAAGGCCGTTGAGGCCGCAGCAGGTGAGGAGTCCGGTCGCGGGGAAACCGCTGAGGCCGCAGCAGGTGAGGAGTCCGGTTACGGGGAAGCCGGTGAGGCTCGAGTAGGTCACGGAGAGGCCGATGACAACTCCCGCAGGGAGTGGATGCACTTCTGCGAGATGAAGGGACCCGACTTCGTGAGCCGCCTGAGGGGCTACGTCGACATCAAGGGACCCAACCCCATGGCCGTGGCCGCGTGCGCGAGGGATGGGGGGGAAGCGGCTCCCGAAGCCGATGAAGACCTCTCGCACTATATAAGGCGCGCGCTCATCCTCAGGGGGTCTCTCGAGAGGAACTGCTCGTCGGTCATCGACCAGAGCGGGAGGGCGCTAGTGAACGCGGGCGTCGTGAACGCGTTCCTTCGCGTCCGCAGGTACTGGCACGGCGCGCGCTCCATCGACTCGATCGTCAGCATGAGCCGCCCGGGCCGCGACGGGCGGTTCGGGCCCGCGAGCCTTCCGCCACCACATCTGCTCCGTCTCCACGTGACCGACGACTTCGTCCAGCACATCGAGCAGGGGCAGCTCGAGGCGTCGCTTGTCGAGCTTCTGGCGCAGGCGTGTCACGAGGCGTGGATGGGCAAGATGCGCGACCAGGGCTACGTGCTGGGCTCGCCCCGCGACGACGAGAGCGACCCGCCCAGGCATCCGCGGTTGATGGAGTACCGCGACCTGCCCGAGGGGTGGAAGGAAGACAACAGGAAGAGCGCCCGCGTCGTGCGCGCCAAGCTGGCCGAGTGCGGCCTCGCCATCAGGGAGAAGGCCAGGCTCTCGTCAGCGGAGAAGAAGGCGGTCGTCTCGGAGTCTTCGGTCGAGGGGCCGCTACTCGCGTCCGAGCACGGGATCTGGCTGCGCGACCGCCTGATCAACGGGTACTCCCGCGCCGGCGAGACCAGAGACGCCATAAGGACGCACACTGATATCGCGGCCTTCTCCGAGATCCCCGAGGAGCACAAGGACTATAACAGGGCGATCGTGGAAAGCGTCTTCATGACACTCGACAAGAACGACTATGCCGTCATCAAGGAGCGGACGTGATCCCGTTCATGAGCTCCTTCGGCGAGCAGTCCGCACGCCCGCGACAGCGCATCACGCTCGAGAAGCTGCAGTGGATCCTGATCGGGGCCCTGGCCGCTGTCTCCGGAGCGCTCGGGTACATCGGGTTCCTCAAGCACTCGCTCGCGTACGGGCCCGAGCGCACCGTCTCCGACATCATCTACCTGACGCTCCAGCTCTTCGCCATCGAGTCGGGCTCGCTCCCCGGGACGCTCCCGGTCGAGCTCGACGCGGCGAGGTTCCTTGCCCCGGTCGCGACCGCGGGCGCCGTCCTCAAGACCATGGCCGTGGTCTTCCGCGACAGGTTGAGGCTCTTTCGCGTGGGCCGGATGCGCGACCACACGGTCGTGTGCGGACTGGGGCGCAAGGGCACGCAGTTCGTCGCGGACTTCAGCCGTGTCGACAGCGGTATCGTCGCAATCGAGCGCGACTCCGAGAACGACAACGTCAGGACGTGCGACGCCCTCGGCGTACCGGTTCTCATCGGGGACGCCACCGATATCACGCTCTTGAGGCGCGCGGGCGTCGATCGCGCCAGGCACATCGTGTCGACGTGCGGCGACGACGGGCTGAACGTCGACGTCGCGATTCTCGCCTACGGGCTTGCGGCTCGAAGACGTTCGGACGCCGAACCGCTTCGCTGCTCGGTGCAGATAGCCGACCTCCGGCTTTCCCAGCTACTTGAGGAGCACGGCATACTGACGAGGCTCGAGGACCGTTTCGAGGCGAGCATCTTCAACGTCTACCAGCTGAGCGCCAGACGGCTTCTGCACGACCATCCGCTCGACTACGTGGGGATCACGCCCGACGACCCGCGCGTTCCCCATCTCGTGATCGTCGGCTTTGGCCAGATGGGGGAGAGCATAGCGGTTCAGGCCGCCAAGATCGGATGCTTCGCGAACGGCTGCAAGCTGAGACTCGACGTCATCGACAGGGTGGCGGAAGCGAGGAAAGAGAAGTTCAGAGGCGAGCACCCGGCTGTCGACAGGCTCACCGACATGACGTTCATTGAGGGCGACGCACACGATCCCGGGATGCTGGACCGCATCCGCGCGTGGTCCGAGGACGAAGACACTATCACGAGCGTGGCCGTCTGCCTTGACGACGACCCGCGCGCCCTCTCTTGCGCGCTCGCCATACTGAGTCGCCTGGAGCAGAGGTCTACTCCGCTGCTCGTGCGCATGGCAGACAGCATCGGCTTGGCGACGCTGCTCGAGTCCGAGGGCGAGCACTCCGCCTGGACCCGGCACGTGCACGCTTTCGGCATGGTCGACACGATGTGCACCCGCGAGGCGCTGCTCCATGAGGAGCAGGACAAGCTGGCCCGCGCGATACATGAGGACTACGTTCGACGCGCGCGCGCCCGGGGTCGCTCGGACAGCGACCGCGCTATGCGGCCGTGGAGCAGGCTCGACGAGAGCCTCAGGAACTCCAACCGTCAGTCCGCCGACCACATTCCGGTCAAGCTCCGCGCGATCGGCTGCGCGAGTTCCGCTGAGCCGCTCGATGCGCCCGAAGTTGAGGAGTTCACCGAAGAGGAGATCGAACTCCTTTCGAGGATGGAGCACGCCCGCTGGTGCTCCGAGCGTATACTCCAGGGCTGGTCGGACGGACCGCGGGACCACGAGCACAGAACGACCCCGTACCTCGTTGGATTCGACGATCTTCCCGAGGAGATCAAGGACTACGACCGGGACGCGGTGCGCGCTATACCCGGGTATCTGAAGGCGGTGGGGAAGAAGATCTACCGCGTCGGCTAGTTGCGGGGAGGCTCTTCCGTGCCGGGTGAGCCGGTGTCGGGAGGACTCTTCCGTGCCGGGTGAGCCGGTGTCGGGAGAGTCTCTTCCTGCGGACGCGCTAGTGCCGAAAGAGCCCCTTCACGCGTCCCCAGGTCGCTCCGGCCACGGGGGACTCACACTCGCCGCAACCCTCCACCGTGCATCCCAGGTTTCTTCCGTTCGGATTGTGCGCCGCGATGCAGGGCGAGTTCGCGCAGAGCGAGTAATCGTCCGCCGCGAGGTCGCAGTAGAGCGGGTCCATGTACCATACGCCCAGCGTGTCGCAGGTGACCGCGTCCCCGCCAGCGTTTCCGTAGACGATAGACTCGTAGAGGTAGACGCTGCTCTGGCTCTCGACATCGAGGCCGACTCCGTCCGGCGAGTACGAGATCGCGCACCAGCGGAAGTCGGCGCGCCCGCCGGGCCCCTCGACCTGGATCTGCGAGCGCGAGTTCCCGACGAACGTGCAGTTCTCGAACGTGGGACTGGCGTCGGAGAGGTAGACCGCGCCGCCGCCGTGGTCAACGTGGTCCTGTGAGTTCCCGTAGAAGAGGCAGCGGAGGAACGCGGCGTTGGTTGCTCCGATGGCGTGCACCGCGCCGCCACGCTGCTCTGCAGCGTTGATCTTGAAGACGCAGTCGTAGAAGGCGGGGGAAGCGCCGCCGAAGTTCCCGTTGATGGAGACCGCGCCGCCGTTGCCCGGGCTCTCGCAGCTGATGAAGTGGCAGTTCTCGAAGACCGGGTCGGCGCCTTCCTTGATGCGAACACCGCCGCCGTCGAACGGGTCGTAGCCGTCCTTGAACGAGAACCCCTCGACGCGCGTGGCGCTCGTGATGTCTGTGCCGCTGAACTCGAAGACCGGCCCGTTGTAGTTCTGTGCGTTGATGACGGTCGACTCCGGCCCGGCGGGCGCCAGGAAGACCAGGTCGAAGTCTATCGGATCGAGGTTCGCATTCGGAGGCCCGTCGTACGCGGCAGGATGACAGACGACGGTGTCGTTCACGGACGCGGCATTCACCGCCTGCTGGATGGTCATGTAGGGCTGGCCGGGTCCGACGTGGCGCTGCGCGGCGCCGCAGGGGAACGCTCCGGCCAGAGCTGCCGCTGTGATGAGCAGTGTGATTACGGGTTCCCGTCCGGTGCTTCTGCAATCCCGCATGGCGCCCTCTCTTGTTTCTATCCGCTATCGTTTGGTTCTGACGCTTACTTTGCTCGATTCTGCCTTGAGCAGGGCAGCCTGTCAACCTGTCGGAGCGCCGATGGGGATTCAGGTTGTGTTAGGCGAATGGCTCACGTCGCGCGGCTCGTGAACTCGGATTGAGCTGATTCTGGCATCAATGCTGCATAGCATGTGCCCCCGCACGTTCGAAGCGCGGACACCAGAAATGGCTGAAAGCGCATGCCGTCCGCCACGCCCGCCGCAGGTGTGGCCCGACGCGGATTTCTGTCCAGGGGGCTGGCACTTATGATCACTGAATCACCAAACAGAGCGCGTGTGATGCGCTTCATCGTCCTGGTGCTGGGTCTGTCGGCGGTCTTCGGAGCGCCGTTCCCGGCCGTCGCCGACGAGTGCGGCTGCGCGGCCAACGGCATCGTGCCGGAGTACGGCGTGAACTACGGCATGTACCTAGACAGCGGCCAGACATGGCACATCATCGAGGGCGACCCGCTCGTCATAGGCGTCGGATCGAAGGGCGCCGTGGCGGTCTGGGTCTGCCAGCCGAACGGTCTGACGAGGCAGTACTACAGCGAGGACTCGTGGGGCACGAACGTGTGGCTCAACGGCACCGCCAGCGGCGACCACTACAGCAGCAACTACTACTCATATGGCACGAACTTCACGGAGGTCAGCCACACGAAGAACGGCGATTGGGAAGTGGTGTCGGAGTTCGCGCTCGGAAGCGACGCCGAGCTGCGTCAGGTAATCACCTACAACGACGGCGACTACTACTTCAAGCGCCACTGGGAGCTGACGAACACGTCCGGGTCCGCGTTCTCGGACGTGCGTTTCATCCACGGGGGCGACACGTACTTCGGGGGGGACGACAGCGCGCGGAGCTGGTGGAACGACTCCCAGAACATGATCTATGTGAACAACAACAACTTCTCGAACTCCGGCGTCATGGGCTTCTACGGCGCGCCGGCGACCCCGGCGGACCACTACTTCGGCGGGAACT
>WJLY01000296.1 GCA_014728245.1 Candidatus Effluviviaceae Genus IV sp. | reverse complement strand
GGGCGTGGTTCATCCCGCGCTGGCGGCCGAGCGGACATCGACCGGACTCGGCGGGATCGGCGTGGCCGACAGCGCGACAGCGCTCGCCGGCCCGGGCCGGATCCGGGCGCGCTCTGGCACCGGATCCGGGCGGGCGGCGATGCCCGCGATGCCGCGACCCGCGTTCCCGAAACGGACGACGCTCAACTGCTCCGTAACGGGGCCGAAGATCCGCTTTCCATCATAGCAGCTCTTCCCGGCCCGGCTCATCGGTCGGGTATGCCGCCGCGTGGATAACACCCCTCGGGGGCCGAGATGGCGGGAGCTACCGGAAGGCGGGCGGCCCCAGGCCCGGGCACCCTCGCGGGTGCATCACTCTCCCGGCGGCGCGCGCGACTTCAGCCGCTCGAGCGTCTCGAGGTAGTTCCACGGCATCCACTCGGCCGGGCACTCGCGCGCCTCGGCTGCGTGACGAAGGAGCTCGGTGAGGTAGTGGAAGGGATCGGCGCCAGCGAGCTCGGCCGTGTGGATGAGCGAGGTGTAGAGGTCGCCCACCCGTGCCCCGTTCTTCGTCTTGTAGAAGCGCGAATTGTTGCGGTGCAAGATCGCCTTCTTCAGGCCTCGCTCGACGATGTTGTTGTCCAGCGGGGCGCCCGGCTTGCGCAGGAAAAGCGTCAGTGCGTCCCAGCGCTTCTGCATGTACCGGATCGCTTCACCGAGTCCCGAGTTCGGCTCGACGAGCTTGTCGGCGATCTGACGATCGAGCCACTCCTCGATCTTCTTCATCACCGGCGCGCTCTTCTCCTGGTGGTACAGAAGCCGCTCCTCGGGCGTCATGGACGCCTTCTTCGCCTCCTCGTCGTAGCGGTAGACGAGCTTCAGGCACTCGAGGATGAAGAGGACCTCGTCGGGGAAGTTCTCGGCGACCTCCACAAAGTGCCTTCGGGCATGGACCAGACAGTTCGCGATGATCCTCGCGAGCTCTCCGGGGGTGTTGGCCGCGAGCCCATCGGACATGTGGATCGGCGCCGGGAGTTCCTCCGGGCGCTTCTCGAGCACCCGCGCGAGGTTCTCCCCGGCATGCTCCCGGCCGGTGAAGAAGAGCGCGATCCGGTGGCCGTCCTCGGTGACCGAGATCACCCCCGAGGTGTAGATTGCCGTACGGTCTTCGGGGTTCTTGTTCTTCGAAGAGCTCGCGACGACCTCGCCGCTCTCGATCGCCTTCTTCCTCTCCTTGTTCTCCGTGATCAGCTCGATGATCTTCCCGGGCGTATCGTCGTTGTGAAGGACCTCGCCCCCAGCGGCGATGACGATCAGCTGCTCGAAGACCGCCTCGATCTCGAGCGCCCCGTCGCGGATCAGCTCCCACTGCGTGGAGGAGGGCATCGGGATTCCGAAGCTCTCCTGGATTCTCTCGAGCCGGTAGTGCGGAAAGCCCGCCCCGAACCGCAGGTAGGCGATCATCGCCACCACCGATTCGTCGTACTTCTTCTCCCCGGCTCCGGGAGGCAGCCCGGCAGTGAAGATCACCCCGCAAAGCGCGCAGCGAAGGCGCTCGCGGGCGATGACCGAAGCGGTGATCGGGGAGCGTCCGATGACCCGGAGATCATAGTGTGGCTCCTTCTGGCGGTAGACCCGCCCGTCGCACCTCTCGATCGGGCAGGGGTCTCCGGGGCGAAGCGTGTCATGGGAAACATCGATCCGCTCGGCGCCCGGGTACGCATCGACTCCGTTTCGCCCGTGCCCCTTTCGCTTCTTCTTCTGCCCCTTCCCGCTCCCCTCGCCTCCTGCGGAGTCCGCCGAGCCCTCCTCGCCGGCTTCCTCCCCGCTCTCCTCATTTTTCTGCTCACCGAGGCGCTCGCGCACCTCGTCGGTCTTCTCGCTCGAAGGGCCAAAGATCAGCTGGCGCAGCCGCCGGATCGACGCTCCCTTCTTCTGGATCTCCGCCGAGAGGTACGCGAGAGCTTCGACGCCGCCGGCGAGCGTCTGGTAGTCCTCTTCATCGATCTGTGAGCGTATCCGCTCGAGGGCCTTGTCGAGATCGTCCACCTTCACCTCGAGGCGTTTGGCCGTAGCGTGCGCCATGGATCATACGCCTCCGAGCAGCTCGCGGAAACGCCCGGTGAGGGGATATCCGAGCACTTCCTTCAGCGGGCGATTCGCGCGTTTCGTCTGGTCGTCTTTGCCCCGGCCGGTCGTCAGGCCGAGGAAGCGCCAGTTCGCCGCCCGGTAGCAGGTGCCCCGGTAGCGCCCCGGCTCGACGAAGCTTTCGAGGTAGAGGATCGTGTGCCCGTAGAGAGCCTCCCAGTCCCGCGGGAGCCGGCGGGCCATGCGACCGAGCAGGTGGGAGGCAAGGTGCGGCACCTCGACCCAGGGCATGATGAGGAAGCGCGTGCCGTAGGCCAGCAGGTGAATGCGCGCCCGCCGGGCCTCCTTCGACCAGCCGATGAATCGATCGCGGGGGCCGAGGTGGCGCGGTGCGGAGGACCAGGCGAAGGCGGCAACCGGACGGGAGCGGGCATAGACCAGGTACTTGAGGTGCTCGCCCACTGGCTGCGTGTAGCCGAGGTAGTGGTGCTCCTCGATAAGCGATGCGAAGAGGCGCTCGGCAGCCGATCGCCGGACCTGGTGGAACTCGATCGGGCCGAGAGCGGAGAGAGAGCAGCGGATCGGCGTCGTGTCGACGTTCGCCGGAGGCGGCCGGCGGCGGCGCGTGACGTTGTTGACGGTGCGGAATCGAGGCGGAGGGAGCTCGATGTGGCCCGCGCGGTGGAGCTCGAGCATCAGGCTCCTGCAGACCATGTCGCGGAGCTGGCCGCTGGGCTGGCGCCAGTTCCACGCCTCGCACAGCAGCTTCGAGAGAGCCCGGCGGCTCGCCGAGGGGTGGCGGGCGATCAGGTCCTGAATGGTGGCGACGTCCGCCGCGGTGACCGCGCGGCCGCGATAGGTGAGCTTCACTTCCTCCATGGCGGAGGAGAGTAGCAGGGCGGCCATCGGAACGCAAGCGCGTTCGCGCGTTTTTTTCTCAGCCCACCGCGGCGACCGGACGCCACTTCGGGGCCCCATCGGAGGCCTCGAAGTCTCCGCCAGAAAGGAGCACGTAGAGCTCGTGCGCCTCGAGCGTGCGCGTCTCACCCACAGCGCCCGTAGGCCAGAATCTGAAACGGCCAGTCGAAAGGCGTTTTTGGAGCAGCCAGAACCCCTGGCCGTCATACGCCAGCAGCCGGACAGAGGTGCGCCGCCGGTTTCGAAACACGAACACGCAGCCGCCGAAGGGATCGTGTCCGAGCTCGGCTCGGCAGACGCGCGCGAGACCGTCAATGCCCTTGCGGAAGTCGACGGGCTCGACGGCGACGAGCACGCGCATGTGCGCTGTGACCTGGATCATGACCGTCGCCTCTCTACGAACGCCCGGGCCATCGCGCCGATCGCCGCGCCGTCGACCCCGCTGAGCCAGGCGTGGAGCTTCGCGCCGGCAGCGTCCTCGACCTCGATGACGCACTCAGGCGCCCGCGTGCCGGCCGCCGATGGCGGCAGGAGCTCGACGAAGCTCGGCGCCGAAGTCCTCGGCGCCGAAGGTCGCCGCGGGGGCTCCCCGCCCGCCTCCACGCGCCTCCTCAGCGTCGTGCTCTCGAGCCGGAGCGCCCGCGCCGTGCGCCAGGTGCCGTACTGGCGCGCGAGCTTCACCGCGAGCTTCCAGAGAGCGTCAGGAATCCGCTCCGTGCGGCTCTTTCGCGAAGAACGCCACTTCTCGAACCGCTCCTTCGCCCGTACGATCGCCGGGGGAAGATCCGCTGCGTCTGTGCGCCGTGCCATGCCTCGTCCTCC
>WJLY01000295.1 GCA_014728245.1 Candidatus Effluviviaceae Genus IV sp. | reverse complement strand
CGGAAGCCGGACGCTTCGACCGCCTCGTTGTCTCCGACCTGCGCGGAAGCCGCTTCTTCCTCTTCGAACGGCCGGCCGCCTCCGAATGACGAGCTCCCGCTCTTGTTGACAAGCGCCTCTGTTTCATTCATTCTCTGAACTGAATGGAATGTCCTTTGCTTGACAGGCGGTCGCCCTGACAAGTTGGGATTTCTGTTACATCTGTCGCACGCGAAGGAGGCCGAATTGGCTAGAGCCTACGTCAAGGTCAATGTAGCCGCCGGGAAGGAGAGGGTGGTCAAGGACGCGCTCCTGCGGCGCGAGGAGGTGCAGACCGCGGACATCACGAGCGGCGACCAGGACATAATCGCGCTCGTAGAAGCGCAGAGCTTCGACGAGCTTCTCGACCTGACGCTCAACCAGCTCCGCACGATCGAGGGAGTGACCGGCACGGTGACGAACCTCATCGTCGACAAGGACGAGGAGTAACGGCCTCTCGAGCGCCAGTCCGTGAAGGGAGACGAACCATGGCTGTGGTTCAGGTCAGCGTTGTGCCAGTAGGCACCGCCGGGCCGAGTATCAGCCGGCACGTTGCTCACTGCATAGACGTGTTGGAGGAAACGGAGCTTACCTACAAGCTGACGCCGATGGGGACGGTCATAGAGGGTGATCTCAGGGACGTGCTCGATGCGATCGCCTCGATGCACGAGCAGACGTTCGGCGACGACGTGGCGCGCGTCCTGACGACGGTCATCGTGGACGACAGGAAGGATAAGCCCCTGACCATGTCCGGCAAGCTCGACGCCGTCCACAAGAGGCGTGCCGATCGATAGGGAAGATGGCTGATCGGGGACCTCGCGCGCGCCGGCGTCGCTACTCGAGCTCCGGCAGCGTCGCGTCCGCCGCCGAGCGATCCCCTCTCTCCGACACGAAGAGAACCACGGCGGCGCCCAGTATCGCCGCGTCCGCCAGAAGCAGCATGAACGGCACGCTGAGGCAGAGACTTGTAGCCACCACCACGGGGATGCCCACGCCGAGGGCCTTCGCTGTGAAGCTCATCCGCACCTCCTGTCGGCGCCCCCGCGGCGCCCGGGAACTGCGCTCTTCTGTGGCCACATCCTCTCATTAATGAGCCTATCACAATCCATGCGGGCTGTCAAGAGATGACCCGAAACCGCAGCGATGCATCCGGATCATCGATCCAGGCCGAGCACGAGGCCCTGCTCGAGGCCGTGAGCGTCATAGCCTCCTCGTTCGACGTGGACACGGTACTCCAGAGGCTTCTCTATCTCACTCACAGGATGCTGGGTTTCGAATACTGTACCATTTTGCTGATCGGTGACGACGGTCGCCGGCTTGAGGTGGCGGCCAGACACGGATACCCCGACAGCATCGTGCAGGACGTGGAGCTGTCGGTGGGAAGGGGCGTCACGGGGCGCGTGGCCGCCACCGGGAAGCCCCTCTTCGTGCCAGACGTCGACAAGGAGGAGCACTACCTGGCCGGTCTGAGAGGCGCGAGATCGGAACTCGTGGTACCGATGAAGTTCGGGGACCAGGTCATCGGCGTGTTCGACGTTCAGAGCCCGGACGTCGACGCGTTCGACGAGTCCCGGGACCACATCCTCTCGGTCCTGGCGAGCGTCGCGAGCGTGGCGATAGTCAACGCCAGGAACCACGTGGCGGCGCTCAGGAGCAGAGACGAGGCCTCGAAGCGCAGCGCGCTGGAGCGCCAGCTCACGCTCGCCCGCGCCGTACAGGAACACCTCCTGCCGAGGAGCGATCCGAGTCTTCAGGGATTCGACGTGGCCGGCGTCAACCTGCCGGGAGAGACGCTGAGCGGGGACTACTTCGACTACATAGACCTGCCGGGCGGCAGCCTGGGCGTCACGGTGGCCGACGTATCGGGGGAGGGCGTGCCGGCGGCGCTTCTCGCCGCATCCTTACAGGGAATGCTCAGAGCCCACATCGAGAACGTCTATTCGATCTCCGCGATATTCGAACGGGCCAACATGTCGCTCGCGGCAACAAGCGCGCCCGAGGATTTCGCGACGCTCTTCTACTGCGTCCTCGAGCGAGACGGAACGCTCTCCTATGTGAACGCGGGGCACAACCCGCCCATCATCCTGCGCGACGGCGGCGGAGTGGAGGAGCTGACCGAGGGAGGCACGGTCCTGGGGATGTTCCCGGGCCAGCGCTACCCCCATGGACGCACGAGGCTCCGCCAGGGCGACTACATGGTGGCTTACACGGACGGGCTCACCGAGGCGATTCGCGACGAGGAGGAGTTCGGCGCCGGTCGCGTCATCGAGACGATGAAACGCGTACAGGGAGCGCCCGCCAGGATCATGGCGTCGGTGCTCGTCACAGAGGCCGACGCGTTCGCTGGCCCCGGCACGGCCCCGGACGACATGACAGTCGTCGTAGTGAGAAGGCTCCCGCCGGAGTGACCGGAAGGCGCGATTCCGTGACCGGAAGGTTCCGCCCGCCTTGGCTCACGCCGCGCTCGTGAATCCACGGCACACACCTTGCTGGCTCACCTGGGCACACTTCCCCTGAGGCACATCGCATGGGGACGCCTCCGCGGGGTCGGATACCGGCCGCGCTGGCGGCTTCAGCTCTGGCAGCCGGCATACTGCTGGGGGCCGAGAGCCCGCTGGCCCGCGTTCCGTTTCAAGCGCTATGCGCCGCCGCCTGCGTGCTGGCCGGAACCTCCGCCGTAAACCTGCTTTACGCGCGAACGAGGCGAAGGCCCGGCGGCCTGTCCACCGACGCGCTGCTCCTGTGCGCGCTCGCGGTCGCCGCGGCGTCGTTCTACCGCGCCAGGCACGAGCTGACGCCCCCGTCCGACGTCTGCCTGCTGGCTCCGCGCGAATCCCTGGCCCTCCGGCTGCGCGTGTCGGAGTCCAGGGCGACGTCCCGCGGTCGATCGCGCGCGGTGGCAAAGGCCGTCGCCGCGGGGAGCGGGCGCG
>WJLY01000294.1 GCA_014728245.1 Candidatus Effluviviaceae Genus IV sp. | reverse complement strand
TTTGATGGCCCTCAGGTCGTTCCTTTTCTGGTGCTTCTTTCTTCGTCTTCTTGTGATGCCGTTCTCTCGCTTGACACGTGCGATGGAGTTGACCCCGTATGGGAGATCGAACTCGTGCTTGAGATGTCTGGCACCGAAGCCCGGTGTCTTCTTCGCCTGGCGGATGATGATCTTCTCGGCTTCCGGCGAGGTCTTGTGTGGGCAGTAGCGCGGAGCTCTGCTCCTGTCCCTGAGTCCGCGGAGTCCTTCGGTCTCTCGTCTTCTGACCCACTTCCTGACGGTGTTCCTGGAGCATTTGAAGGCTCTGGCGGTGGCCCTGATGCCGTGCTTGCGGGCGTGCTGTACCATCCTGAGCCTGAGATCGAAGATGTGGTCTTTGGATCGAAGCATGTTATAGTACCCGATGGGACACATGAGCACCTCGCAGTCTGCGGGTTCTAGTCGACACGCAGTCTAACGGAGGCGTCTCTTTGTGTCCCCCTTTCTCTTGGTGGAGCGATGTCGGGGTCGTCTGAAGGCCTCAGAGGCCAGGGTCTCCTTCAGCTGGCAATGCGTTCTCGAGCCAAAGCAGGCCAGCTTCCTTACCCTGCTGGGTGGGTCACGATGTACCCATGCGTTGCCTTTCGCTGTCCAGTTTCGCCTTGACTGAGCGGGGTTTCCTCCCTAACATTGCGTGAATGTTCTCCATGAGCAGGGACTCTCAACAGAGTCCCTGCTAATCCAAGAGGCGCGTTCAGTAATTCCGGAGGAAGCATGGCGGTTCCCAAGAGGAAGAGCTCCAAGGCCAGGGGACGGAAGCGCAGGACCCACTGGAAGGCGAAAAGGCCGAATCTCTCGGTCTGCGCTTCGTGCGGCGAGCCCAAGCTCCCGCACCGCGTGTGCCCGCACTGCGGCACCTACAACGGACACGAGATAATCGCCGAGGAGAAGGAGAAGGAATAGCGCGGATCACGTCCCTGGAGGTCCTGCCGCGATGACATCGGATGGCTCGGTGAGAATCGCCGTCGACGCAATGGGAGGGGAGGGCGCCCCCGGTGTTGAGGTGGAGGGCGCGCTCGCGGCGGTGAGGGAGTCCGAGGGCAGGCTCAAGGCCGTCCTCGTCGGCAGGCAGGACAGGCTCGAAGCGGAGCTTACGAAGCACGAGCACTCGGGCCTCCAGATCTCGATAGAGCACGCGGACGAGGTCATAACGATGGACGAGTCCCCGGCGACGGCCATCCGCCGTAAGCGCGGGGCTTCGATCGTCGTGGCTTCGAGGCTGCACGCGGAGGGCGAGGTCGACGGGCTCGTGAGCGCCGGAAACACCGGCGCGGTCGTTGCCTCGTCGCTCTTCGGCCTCGGGATGCTTCCAAACGTCAGACGGCCTGCGATCGCCAGTATGTTCCCGACGGTCGACAGGCCGTCCGTCGTTCTGGACGTCGGCGCGAGCATAGACTCGAGGCCCTCGGACCTCCTCACGTTCGCGGCCATGGGGGACGCTTACGCCCGTTACGTGCTCGGGCGAAGCGAGCCCGGGGTCGGCCTCATGAACATAGGGGAAGAGGCGACCAAAGGGAGCGAGCTCACGCAGGCCGCGTACAAGCTTCTTCAGGCGAGCGGCCTCAACTTCGTGGGGAACATCGAGGGTAGGAGCTTTCTTCAGGGAAAGGCCGATGTGGTTGCGACCGACGGTTTTGTCGGGAACGTGATGCTCAAGCTGGTCGAGGGCGTCCTGGACCTACTCATGAACGCGCTCAGGAGTCCGGGGCACCACGAGGACTTCGAGATGCTGAAGAGCCAGTTCGACTACGCGGAGTACGGCGGCGCGCCCC
This sequence comes from Candidatus Effluviviaceae Genus IV sp., assembly GCA_014728245.1. GTDB lineage: Bacteria > Joyebacterota > Joyebacteria > Joyebacterales > Joyebacteraceae > WJLY01. The sequence continues at coordinate 800 of WJLY01000294.1, read as the reverse complement.
TTCTGGGAGTGAACGGCGTCGTAATCATCGCACACGGCAGCTCGTCGCCGAAGGCCATAAAAAACGCGGTCAAGGTAGCCGCGAAATTCGTCGACACCGACCTCGCGGGCAAGATCGTAGAGAGGCTGTCGGAGGTATCCGTCACGCATGGCTGAATCCGAAAAGAACGCGTACATAGCGGGTATCGGCGCCTACGTTCCTTCCAAGGTCATGACCAATGAGGACTTCGAGCGTCTCCTGGACACGTCCGACGAGTGGATCACCCAGATGACGGGTATCAAGGAGCGCCATTTCGTCGAAGGCGACGTTGCGACCTCGGACCTGGCGGCAGAGGCCGCGAGGGAAGCTCTGGCCATGGCCGGGGTCGAGCCCGGCGACGTCGACGTGCTCATAGTAGGCACAGCAACGCCGGACATGCTCTTTCCCTCGACCGCCTGCCTCACGCAGGCGAAGATCGGCGCCGATAACGCGTTCGCCTTCGACATGTCGGCAGGGTGCACCGGCTTCCTGTACGGCCTCGTCACGGCCGCCCAGTTCGTGAGGCAGGGCGCGGGGGAGAACGTCCTGGTCATAGGAGCCGAGGTCCTCTCGCGGTTCATGGACATGACCAAGCGCGAGACGTGCGTCCTCTTCGGCGACGGCGCGGGCGCCGCGCTCGTCCGGCCGTGCGAGCCCGGGCGCGGTCTCATCGAGCACTACCTCGGCTCGGACGGGCGGCTGGGCAGCCTGCTCGAGATGCCGGCCGGGGGCTCCAGGAGGCCGCCCTCGAAGGAGACGGTGGAGGAGAGGCTCCACTACGT
>WJLY01000293.1 GCA_014728245.1 Candidatus Effluviviaceae Genus IV sp. | reverse complement strand
GCCGGGCGCGCGCAAGCGCGAACCGGCGATCCGCTGCCGTGACAGCGAGCGCGCGGTTCCAGCTGGGCGGGCCCGGAAACAGCGAGGAGAGGATGAACGTCAGCTTCACAGTCAACGGAGTCCGTCACGACGTCTCGGTCGCGCCCGGCGAGGTGCTTCTCGATGTGCTCCGGAGGCTCGGCCGCCGCGGCGTCAAGACCGGCTGCAGAAGCGGAAGCTGCGGCGCCTGCACAGTGCTCCTGAACGGCGTTCCCGTGCCCTCGTGTCTCGTCCTCGCGGGCCGCGTAGATGGTCAGGATGTGACGACCATCGAGGGGCTCGGCACACCCGATGAACCTCATCCGCTGCAGCGGGAGTTTCTGAAGCGCGGCGCCGCGCAGTGCGCGTACTGCATGCAGGGCATGATACTCTCCGCCAAGGCGCTACTCGACGAGGACCCGGATCCCGACAGGGACGACATCCGGCGCGGGCTTTCGGGGAACCTCTGCCGGTGCACGGGATACGTCAAGGCCGTGGAAGCCGTGGAGGCGGTGGCGCTCGAGGCTCAGGGAGTCGCTCCTACGCGGGATGACGACGGCGCGTCCGAGTACGGGGAGCGCTACGCCTCCGTCGGCAGGCGGACTGAGAAGACCGAGGGGCCGGGTCTCCTGTGCGGGAGGGCCAGGTACACGGACGATTTCACGGCCGAGGGCATGCTGTACGGCCGCGTCAAACGCAGCCCCCACGCGCATGCGCGAATCGTCTCCATCGACGCCTCCAGGGCTCTGGAGCTCCCGGGAGTCCACTGCGTGCTGACGCACGAGGACGTGCCGCGCGTGCCTTACACGTCGGCGGGACAGAACTACCCGGAGCCCTCGCCTTACGACATGTTCATGCTGGACTCGAAGGTGAGGTTCGTGGGAGATCGAGTGGCGGCGGTCGCGGCCGACACGCCGCTCTTGGCGAGGAAGGCCTGCGATCTCATAGAGGTCGAGTACGAGGTGCTTCCCGCGATACTGGACCCGCGCGAGTCGATGAAGGACGGTTCTCCCGTCATTCACGACGAGGACGACGCGACCGGCATCGAGGATGCTTCCCGGAACCTGGCTGCCAGGATCGACCTCGCTGTCGGCGACCCCGACCGCGTGTTCGAGAGCGCCCCGCACGTGTTCGAGCAGGAGTACGACGTTCAGTACGTGCACACGACGCCCACCGAGACCCACGTGACGCTGACGTATCTCGACGAGAAGAACCGGCTCGTGGTGGTCACGAGCACGCAGGTCCCCTTCCACGCGCGCCGCATCGTCTCGCGCGTGAACGAGCTGCCCGTCTCTCAGGTGAGAGTCGTGAAGCCTCGGATAGGAGGAGGCTTCGGAGGGAAGCAGGGCGTCGTGATCGAAGACATCTGCGCCGCGCTGACGCTCAGAACAAGGCGCCCTGTCAAGATCATGCTGGACCGCGACGAGGAGCTATCGGCCACGAGGACCCGGCACCCGCAAAGGATGCGGGTCAGGACCGCCGTGGACGAGAGCGGTGGCATCGTGGCGCGCGAGCTGAGCACGCTCGTCAACACGGGCGCCTACGGTCCGCACGCGCTCACGGTCCCGTCGAATACCGGCAGCAAGACGCTTCCGCTCTACAGAACGGGCAACTTGCGATTCACGGCTGAGTCGGTCTACACGAACCTGCCCGTGGCTGGCGCGTTCCGCGGGTACGGCGCGACCCAGGGCTACTTCGCGATGGAGTGCCAGATGGACGAGATGGCTCATGCCTTGGGGCTGGACCCCGTCGAGTTCCGACTCAGTAACCTCATCCGGGCCGGCGACAGCGACCCGATCGCGACGAGCCTGGGAGAGGGCAAGGCGGGGTTCGAGCGCGTCATCCGGACCAACGGGCTTCCGGAGTGCTGGCAGCGGGCCAGGACGGCTTCCGGATGGGACGCGTGGCGGAAGGAGCTACTGGGCGAGCTGGCCCGCGAGCGGCTGGGCACCCCCGGCTCGACTCCTTACTCCCGCCGCGGCATGGGCGTCGCGTTCGCTATGCACGGGAGCGGCATCCCCGGTGACGACATGGGCGCCGCCACGATCAAGGCGAACGAGGACGGCTCGTTTCACCTCCTGATCGGCGCGACCGATCTGGGAACGGGCAGCGACACGATACTGGCGCAGATGGCGGCGGAGGTCCTCGGTGTCCCGCCTTCGCAGATCATCGTCTACTCGTCGGACACCGACCGTACGCCGTTCGACGTGGGCGCGTACGCTTCGAGCACGACATACGTCTCCGGAGGCGCCGTCGTCAAGGCAGCGGAGATGGTCCGCGAGCGGCTCCTCTACCACGCTTCGAAGATGCTGGAGGCGCCGGTCGACGAGCTCACGTGCGCCGACGGAGTCGTCTCGACGAGGGACGGAAGGTCATCCTCCATGGCCGACGTCACACGGCGGGCGATGTACGGCGAGGACAAGGAGCAGGTCTCCTTCACCGCGTCGAACGTGACCTACGCCTGCCCGCCGCCGTTCGCGGCGGCCGTGGCGGACCTCGAGGTCGATACGAGGACGGGGAGGATCGACGTCCGCGACTTCACGTGCGCCGTCGACCTCGGCTTCGCCATTAACCCGGCGCTTGCGGAGGGACAGATAGAGGGGGGCATCGCGACGGGCCTCGGCTACGCGCTCACCGAGGAGATGCTCTTCAACGACGAGGGTCGCATGGTGAACGCGAACCTGCTCGACTACATGATCTTCACCGCGCCGGAGACGCCGCACATCAAGGCGATACTGGTCGAGACGGACGAGCCGACGGGTCCGTTCGGCGCGAAGAGCGTCTCCGAGATTCCCCTGGACGTGGTGGCGCCGGCCGTCGGGAACGCCGTCTTCGCGGCGACGGGACTCAGGCTCCGGAGCCTCCCCTTCACGCCGGAGCGCGTGCTGGCCGGTCTGGAGGCGCTGGCGGACGCCGGGCGATGATACTCCTCAGGAACATCTACCATCTGGCCACGATGAACGACGCCGGCGATAGGCTCTCCGGCGTCGACGTGCTGATCGACGGGCGTCGCATCGCCGAAGTGGCGAGGTCGATCGAGGTCGCGGGACGTGCGGGCGCGGCCGCCGGTCCCGGCCGGTCCGGAGAGGCCGGAGGTCGCGTGACGGGAAGGAGCGACCTCCGCGTCATCGACTGCTCGTCGATGGTCGCCGCCCCCGGCTTCGTGAACCTGCACCATCACTTCTACCAGACGCTTCAGAGGAACGTGCCTCCCGCGCAGAACCGGAAGCTCTTCGACTGGCTCACGACGCTCTACGACATCTGGTCGGGGCTCACGGTCGAGGCCGTGAGGGCGAGCACAAGGCTGGCCTGCGCGGAGCTCCTGCTCACCGGCTGCACGATGTCGAGCGACCACATGTACGTCTTTCCGAAGGGACTCGAGGGCGACCTCATCGGGACACAGGTCGCGGCGGCGCGCGAGCTGGGGATCCGGTTCCATCCGACCCGCGGAAGCATGTCGCTCGGCCGCGAGGAAGGCGGGCTTCCTCCGGGCTCGGTCGTACAGAGCGAGGAGGAGATCCTGGCGGATTCCGAGCGGGTCATAGACGAGCATCACGACCCGGAGCCGTTCTCCATGACGCGGGTCGCGCTCGCCCCGTGCTCGCCCTTCTCGGTCACCGACGCGCTCATGGAGGAGACCGCCGAGCTGGCCCGCGGGAAGGGGGTGCTCCTGCACACCCACGTCGCCGAGACGGAGGACGAGATACGCTACTGCCTGGAGACCTACGGGGTGAGGCCGCTCGCCCTCATGGAGCGCTTCGGGTGGACGGGCAGGGACGTCTGGTTCGCGCACGGCGTGCACCTTGCCGCTGACGAGATCCGGCGCCTGGCCGCTACCGGCACCGCCATCGCGCACTGTCCGACGTCGAACATGCGCCTCTCGTCGGGTGTTGCCCCCGTTCCGCAGTTCCTCGAGCAGGGCGTCCGCGTCGGTCTGGCTGTCGACGGCAGCGCCTCGAACGACACGTCCGACATGCTGGGCGAGCTTCGGAACTGCCTGCTCGTCCACCTGCTCACCGGCGGGCCTGACGCCGTTACGGCGGAGGACGTGGCCCGGATGGCCACCCGCGGGGGAGCGGACGTCCTTGGCCGTGTCGAGGCGGGCTCGATCGAGGAGGGAAAGGCGGCCGACGTCGTCCTCTTCGACATGAACCGCGTCGGCTACGCCGGCGCCCAGTCCGATCCCCTCGCGGCTCTCCTCTACGCCGGCTTCGACCACCGCGTCGACTACACGATCGTGAACGGCGAGATCGTGGTCGAGGAGGGTCAGCTCGTGACCGGCGACGAGCGCGAGATAGCCGGCGAAGCCACCGAGATCTCTTTCCGCATGCTCGAGGCGGCCGGCGTCGACACCCCGTGGCCGCTCGTTCCGCCCGGGCGCTGACCGACGTGCTTCCGTCGTACACCGCGTTCACAGACCCGTTCCCCGTGGCGAGGCCCGGGGAACAGAACCCCCCTTGCGATGGGCTTCCCGACCGCATCAGCGCTTCCCGGACCGGATCGTGCTCGACTGTTGGCCGCGTTTCCCGGCACGGGACCGAACGGTCCGGTCCGGGACCATCGGGCACGAAGGCGCCTTTTGGCCGGGCGCGAGAGAGGGGAGGATGGGATGGCTCGCAGTGTACTTGCGGTTGCGGCGGTGACTGTTCTCACGGTGACGGGGCTGCATGCGATGTTCCCCGAGGAGGCGAGCGCGCTCGAGGTGTGGAACCGCGTGGTGTTCAACGAGATCTACTACTACGTACCCGGCTTCGACGTGCACAACGAGTACGTAGAGCTGATCAACGCGGGCGGGACGCCCTCCTTCCTGGACGGCGCCGTCATCACCGACGAGGGTGACGACGGCATGCCCGAGGGCGTCTTCCGGTTCCCCGGCGTGCGCGGAGGGCATGAGTACCCCATCCAGCCGGGCGAGATACTGTTGATCGCGGTAGACGCCGTCCCCGGCGAGATAGAGCCCGACCTCTCAGACGCCGACTGGGAGTTCTGGCACCCCGGCGACGACAACGACAATCCCGACGTGCCGAACATCTCGCTTGTGTCCGGCGCCAATGCAGACGTGGCGCTAGCCAACTCGGGGGACGGTCTGCTTCTTGCCACCGGCGTCGACACGACCGCGGCGATCGAGTGCAGCACGGTCGTAGACGGGGTCAACTGGGGCGAGGTCGCGGATCCGGTGCCGATAGGGTGGACGGTCTGCGTGGACCAGGAGTTCGCGGAACTCGTGCCCCAGGGAAACTCGCTCGGCCGTTGCGCGCCCGGGATTGACTACAACGCGACGAGCGCGGGCGACTGGTTCATGATGATCCCGACGCCCGGCGAACCCAACTTGCCCTCGTATCCCAGCGACTGCTCGAGCCCCGTGGCGGAGGCGAGCTGGGGCACGATCAAGGCTCGCTACCGCCCCTGACGGCGAGCTCGTCGTTGATTGCGCGCGCGATTGCGGGTAGACTGATTCCTGCTTATCTTCACCGGATATCACGCCGAGACTCTAAGCCCGGAGGCAGGAATGGCCTACTCTCACGAGATGCGCGCCGCGTTCGCCGATGAGATCAAGGAGATCAAGGAGAGCGGCCTCTTCAAGGAGAAGCGGTTCATCCACTCGCCGCAGGACGCGGAGATAGAAGTCGAGTACCCTGAGGGCGCCGAGAAAGACAGGGTGCTCAACTTTTGCGCGAACAACTATCTCGGCTTTTCGAGCCATCCGGAGGTCGTGCAGGCCGCCCACAGGGGGCTCGACGAGCGCGGCTACGGCATGAGCTCCGTGCGCTTCATCTGCGGCACGCAGGACATCCACAGGGAGCTTCAGGACAAGGTCACCGCTTTCCTTGGCATGGAGGACACGCTGCTCTTCCCTTCGTGTATGGACGCGAACGCGGGCGTCTTCGAGGCCATTTTCGGGAAGGGCGATGCCATCATCTCCGACCGGCTCATCCACGCCTCCCTGATCGACGGCATCCGGCTCTGCAAGGCCGACCGCGAGATCTTCGAGCACATGGACATGGGCGACCTCAGGAACAAGCTCGAGGCGCACAGAGACAAGCGGCGCAGGGTCGTCGTCACCGACGGCGTCTTCTCGATGGACGGAGACATGGCGCCGCTCCGCGAGATATGCGACGTGGCGGACGAGTTCGACGCGCTGGTGCTCGTTGACGACTCGCACGCTACCGGGTTCATCGGGAAGAAGGGGAGGGGGACACACGAGTTCTTCGACGTGATGGACAGGGTCGACATCATTACGACCACGTTCGGGAAGGCCCTCGGCGGCGCCTCCGGCGGGTGCGTGTCCGGCAGACGTGAGCTGGTCGAGCTGTGCCGGCAGCGCGCGCGCCCCTACCTCTTCTCGAACTCCGTCTCGCCCGTGATCGTGAGCGCGACGATTCGCGTTCTCGAGCTTCTGACGGAGACGACGGAGAGGAGAGACAAACTCGAGGAGAACACGGCGTATTTCAGGAAGAAGATCGCCGAGGCCGGCCTGAACGTCCGGCCCGGTGACACGCCGATCGTTCCTGTCATGCTCTACAACGCGAAGCTTGCCAACGACATGGCCCGCGACATGTACGCGGAGGGCATCTACGTGATCGGTTTCTTCTACCCGGTCGTTCCCAAGGGCGAGGCGAGGATACGCGTCCAGCTGTCGGCCGCGCACGAGAAGGCGCACATAGACAAGTGCGTCGAGGCCTTCAGGAAGGTCGGAGAGAAGCACGGGATACTCGGGCTCGATGAGAAAGGCATCGTGGACAAGTACGGGCTCTAGCGCGGACGGTCGCGATGGGCGCCCTGCGGGTGGTGGGCCGCGTTGGCCGGGCTTCCGGGCGCCCTATGCGACAGGAAAGGCCTCCCGATGAACGGGAGGCCCTCTCTCGAGCTCGCGCGGAACAGCCGGACATCCTGCTACCGCATCACTTGTAGAGCGCTCCCGCTTCGTGTCGCTTTCGCAGCCTCTCCAGCATGTCTTCCGTCATGCGCTCGAGGTCGTACGCCGGCTTCCAGCCCCACTCCTCGCGTGCCGCGCTGTCGTCGATCGAGGACGGCCAGGACTCGGCGATCTTCTGCCGGTAGTCGGGATCATAATCGATCTCGAAGTCTGGTATGCTGCGGTGGATCTCCTCCGCGAGCTCCGCCGGGGTGAAGCTCATCGCCGCCACGTTGTAGTCGCCGTGATGCTTGAGGCCTGAGGGCTCGGCCTCCATGAGTTGTATCGTCGCGTTTATGCAGTCGGGCATGTACATCATGGGGAGCCTGGCGTCCTCGCGCAGGAAACACGTGTACCGGCCCTTCTCCACCGCGTCGTAGAAGATCTCAACGGCGTAATCGGTCGTCCCGCCTCCCGGCAACGTCTCGGCCGACACGATGCCCGGATACCGCAGCCCCCTCGCGTCGACTCCGAACTTCTCCGCGTAGTAGTCGCAGAGCAGCTCTCCCGTCACCTTGGTGACGCCGTACATCGTGGACGGCTTGAGGACGGTCTCCTGCGGCGTGTTCTCCCTCGGCGTGCCCTTCCCGAAGACGGCTATCGAGCTGGGACAGAGAACCTGCGAAAGCCCCATCTCACGCGCGGCCTCAAGCGCGTTCATGAGGCCGCCCACGTTGACCTTCCAGGCGGCCTGCGGCTCTCTCTCGCCCTTCGCGGACAGTATGGCGGCCATGTGGACGATCGTGTCGATCCCGTGGTCCCTTATGACCTCCCGGAGCCTCCCGTCGTCGAGCACATCGGCGCGCTCGAACGGCCCCTCGCTCTCTCCGTCCCACTCGGGCTTGATGTCCGAGGCGACCACGCTTTCGTTTCCATAGCGGTTTCTGAGTTCACCCACCAGCTCGGAGCCTATCTGCCCGCACGAGCCCGTGACGAGTATTCTTCGGGTCTTCCTGCCAGGCACGTCGCTACCTCCACCAGAGATGTTCCACGTGTGTTCCATGCGTCCCTGTAGGTTACCAGATTCCCGGGACGCGGGCGAGACGTAACCTGGTGCGTGCGGGGTGCCCTGTTACGCCGCCCCCCTGATGCCCTCTTCTGCGCGCAGCGAGGTTGGGGTATAATGCGACTGTGCCCCCGGCCTCCGCCGGTCCGTCGGACGCTTCAGGGAATCGCGTTCCGGCGCAAGGAGGTCGGCCTACGCGAAACGGCAGGCTCCGATACGAACACGGAGATGAGCATGCATCAGTCCAAATGGGAAGACCTGATCGACCAGATAGACAGGCTCTTCGGCTTCGTCGAACACACGACCGAGGAATTCCCCGAGCGCCACATGACTGTCGAGACGGCGATCTTCGACGGCGCCTCCGGCAGGATGATGCTCGAGCGGTCGGTCAAGCCACTCGTGATCGACAAGAAGGTCACCTACTCGAAGCGCGCCGGCACGAGCGCCGACGTTGAGTACGTCTACTCCGAGGACGAGTTCGTGGACACGGTCAAGCTTTTCACGTGGGACAAGCTCGCCCGCGAGTGGAAGCAGATCGACATTTCGGCGCTGGGCCGCTAGCGTCACCCACATCTCCGGCAGTCGCCGTGACCGCACGGAGCGATCAAGGCTCCCGGGTCTCTCTTCTGCACGGTCCCGCCGGCACATCGCCCGTGGAAGAACGCCCTTCCGCCGCGCCATCCTGCACGACGCGCCCCGGACGGGGGCCTCCTTCAGCACACTCAGTTCTCCACGCTTGGTATGGAAATTGCTCATTCACTTGCGGAACGCCGCGCGGCGTTCCGCGCGGGCCAGGCGCGTCTACCATGGGCGGTTGCACGAGCGTGGAGGAGAGATGGCCGAGGCCGGAGCGAAGGTGCTCGTCGTCGACGACGAGTCCTACGTACGGGACATAATCTGCAGGAAGCTCTCCCGGGAGTCCTACGAGTGTGACCAGGCGGAGAACGCGGAGAAGGCGCTCGCGCTGATCACGCAGGGTTCCTACGAGTGCATCCTGTCAGACATCAACATGCCGGGAATGGACGGGATTGAGCTTCTCCGGAACATCCGGGTGGCCGATTCGGACGTTGCCGTGATCATGGTGACGGGGGCGCCGGACCTCGACGGCGCGCTGGAAGCGATGCGCCTGGGCGCGTACGACCACCTGTGCAAGCCGCTGAACCTGGACCAGCTCTCGCTGACCGTCGAGCGCGCCATCGAGAAGAAGCGCCTCGTGGAGGAGAATCGGGAGTACCAGCGCAACCTGGAGTCGAAGGTCCAGGAGAGGACGAAGCAGCTGCACGAGGCCAACGAGGAGCTGCGGAGGCTCTTCATGGGGAGCATAAAGGCCCTCGCGCAGGCCCTGGAGGCCAAGGACGAGTACACACAGGGCCATTCGGAACGAGTCTCCGAGATCGCCATCGGGATTGGGCGCTACCTCTCGCTGTCGGAGAAGGACATATCGGACATCTGGCTGGCGGGGCTCCTGCACGACATCGGGAAGATCGGCGTTCGCGAGGCCGTTCTGAACAAGCCCGGGAAGCTGAACGACGAGGAGTGGAAGTCGATCCAGAACCATCCCGTGATGGCGGAACGGATCCTGTGTCCGATAGAGGAGCTGACGGCGGTCATCAGCATCGTCCGCCACCACCATGAGCGGTTCGACGGCAGCGGATATCCCGACGGGCTGTCCGGGAGCGACATTCCCCTGGGCGCGCGGATACTCACCGTGGCCGACGCCTACGACGCTCTCACCTCGAGACGGCCTTACAGGGACGCCCTGTCGGTCGAGGACGCGCTCTCGGTCCTGGAGGACGCGAGCGGCACTCAGTTCGACCCTGTCATCGTGCGGGCCTTTCTGAGCTCAACGGAACTCCACAAGCTGGCCACCGAAAAACCCGACAGGTGCGCGGAACCGGACTCCGTGCATGATGCGAAGCAAGGTCACGGGGCCCCGGCGGGCACCCTTCTGCTCAAGCCCACCGATCTATCCTAACTAACCATAGGCCAACGGATTAGTCTAGTTATCGCATGCCTCTCAGTCTGGCATGAGCCTTGCTGCTATGTACGTATGGACATGCACGAAGTTGCGAACACGCCTACTGACAAGGACTTAGACGTGAGCGAAACGGGTCCGGCGGAGACCGCGAGCCTCGATCTGCAGAATCTCGACATAGACGCGCATGTGGTGCGCCTCGTGCCGCGGGAGATGGCGAGACGCTTC